>JBAYGX010000151.1:0-2537 GCA_041666465.1 Candidatus Altimarinota bacterium | reverse complement strand
TTTTACCATTTTTTTTGATAAATTATCAAAGAGACCTCCAGCGTAAGAACGCAAAAGCATTCCTAATAAATAAAAACAAAACATGATTAGAAGAATTTTCGCTTCATTATTACTTTTACTCGTACTAATAACAACACCGTTATTAAGCTTCCTTTACGCAACATTCGAAACATATTTAAATCCGGATTTTTATCAAAACGAAGATGTTGTAAATAAAATTTATGACAAGAGTCTCTCTTTCATAAGTACGAACCTCGCTCAAAACGAGAATTTGAAAATTTTCACCGAAGAAGAAATAAACGAACAGCTGAAACAAATCCTACCGATAGAAACCTTACTTGAATTAAACAAAAGCATTTTTGATCAAATAACAAAAGAGCCTTTACCGAATGAAATAATTGTAGATCTAACTGAAATTAAAGAAGCTTTGCCATTATCAATAACGGAAATAATTGAAAACTACACAAATAAATTGGAACCATGCACGGAAGAAGAAATCGCGAACATGGTAAACCAACAAGGAGAAAATGGCATCCCAACATGTCTACCACCGGATATGACAAAAGAACAGGTAATCAACTCATTAAACGACATACAATCCTCCGATAGTTATAAAAACATACCATCGCAATTAAATCTCAATTTAAATGCAATTCCGGCTCAACCAAGAATGTTGATGGGATTTATAATACATAATAACACATTAATAAGAGGGATATTAATCGGACTATTTTTGTTACAAATCATCCTTATCGGATTAATAATATTTAAACCGATAAAAAGCGTGCTTAGATGGGTCGCCAACGCATTTTTCTGGACCGGATTACCACTGGCATTGATGAACCTGACAATAGAGGGGACTGTAAAAGCGGTATTGTTTCAATTTGCAGGACAAAACCCAAATATAAACCTGACACAAGCGGATCAAACAATGCAATTTGTATTAACTTTCATTAAATTAATGACTGACAAGATAGTCATCCATGGAATAATTTTAACAGTGATAGGAATCGTTTTATTTATCATAAGTTTCCTTATCCACACAAAAAATGATGAACTTAAGTGAAATCGAAAATGCATGTAAGAATTGTAAAAAATGCAATCTCTATAAAGGGAGGACGAATGCTGTCCCGGGAGAGGGAAGCGTTCATGCGCAAGTAATGTTTATCGGCGAAGGTCCGGGTAAAGACGAAGATTTGCAAGGCAGACCTTTTGTCGGAGCAGCGGGTAAATTTTTGAATCAACTTATTGAAGCGGCGGGACTCAAACGCGAAGATGTTTTTATTGCCAATGTAGTGAAATGCAGACCTCCGAACAATAGAGATCCGGAACCGGAAGAAATACAATCCTGCTGGCCATATCTGGAAGAACAAATACGAATAATAAAACCCGAACTGATAATAACCCTGGGAAGACACTCAATGGGTCGATTTTTACCGGGCTTAAAAATATCTGAAGCTCATGGCAAGCCCAAAAGATACAAAGGCATAGATGGAGGAAAACAAGTCTACTATCCTATGTACCACCCGGCGGTAGCACTATATAACGGCTCATACAGACAAATATTAATCGACGATGCAATGCGTATCCCAAAACTTTTAAAAAAAATTAAAGAAGAAAATTTAAATGAAAGAAATACAACCACTTCCGTTTAATCCGGAAAAAAAATATCTACAGCCATTAATGATGGCTGGAATCGTCAGCTGGATCGGATTTTCAGTCGTTCTAACCAAGCTAGACCCTTATGAGTCAACGGGTTTAGCGCTATCACTCTTCTTCCTAAGCCTTCTAATAGCATTAACATGCACATTCAGCGTAATTGGATTTTATTTACGCAAATGGCTTACTTCAAACGAAGTAAGTATAAGTTATGTTAACACATCAATTCGACAGGGACTTCTATTATCGCTTTGCACATTAATATCCTTGGCATTTCTTTTATTGGGAGTTTTAACTTGGTGGAACGGCCTTTTGGTTGTAACAGTAATAGTTCTGCTTGAATTTTATGTTACAAGCAAGAATTACTAAAAACAGCCCGAAAAACAAACTTGATAATACAGGCCGTCCGCTTCGCTACCGGCTACATCCCGTAATCATAATCTCCAAACAGTCTAATCCTATCAAGAGGCCAAATAATAACGATACCCTTACCTTGTATCGCATCTTCGTCAAGGAAAGCACTTTCTTCCGTACAATCGCTTAATCCGAAACATCTTCTTGAATCACTACTTGCTCTCCTATTATCTCCCATTACAAAATACATACCTTCAGGAACTTCAAATTCACTTAAAGATGTATCAAAAGAATAAGTTTTTCCGTAATTTGATTCGTTTAAATACTTTTCATCCAGCTTAAATCCATCAGTATATTCATCGTTATAAATATAGACTTCGCCGTCAACAAGCTTAACCGTCTCCCCGGGAAGCCCGATAATTCTTTTTATAAAAAATTCACCCTCTTCACCTTCGGGAGGAACAAAAACTATAATATCACCTCTCTCGTAATCGGATATTGACCAACCGGAAATTTCAATATAA
>JBAYGX010000150.1:0-2596 GCA_041666465.1 Candidatus Altimarinota bacterium | reverse complement strand
CTTACCCCTGAATGTAGCTCCGTATCAATCGCTCAAGGTGGGGAGCTATTAGCTAGTCAACCAGTGGTTGGAAGCGACTTGAAAAGTATCGCGGTACAACTTGCAAGAAATGTTGAAGGCGTTATTAGCGCCACAATTAATATGGGCGAAAATGAGGCTGGACAGTGTGTGACAAAAGTAACAACACCTTTAATTCTGAGCGTTGACACAAAACCGACTACTTGCCTACAAACCGGGGATTCAACAGCCGCATGTGATGGTGAAGGAACAATTACAAGCACAAATGGTGGTAGTTACATCATTAGCGGGGGTGGGGCATCAATATTCATTGATCCAATAACAAGGACCGCATCATTTACTACTTTTGATGGGCACGGCAATACTCAAACTTTTACAGCTTCTCTTACGACTACTTGTGAGGTGGTGCCCGGGCTACAGCCTAGTTATGACGCAGCATCGAATAGATATTTTATGTTGGTTTCTTGTAACGGATTTGGAAAAATCTTCATGGGTGATGGAGTACCTGGCATCGATATCGACGGTAATCATCAGGCACGCCTTCCGATTGACCCTGCCAAAAGGGGAGCAGTTGCAACTGTAGATTTTGGAGGAAGAACATCAACTCTTCCACTCAACCTTCCTTCCCTTGCCCCACCTGTTTTAACCGATGTTACAGAAGTGACCAGTGAAGGAAAGATAAATGTACTTGCAACTTGTACTGCCGCTGTTTCAGCTCCCTGTCATTTAACTATTAATGACCAACCCATGATAACAATGGACAATGTTCACTTCAGTGGTTCTGTTGCTGCAGGAATTGGTATAAATGCCGTCCATGTGGATGCGATGGATCCAACAGGTCAAACAGTAACGAATACCATAACACCGGTGGAGTACAATCCCGGGGCGGGAGTTAGAGTCTCACCAGCAGAAGTTCAAATAACAGGAGATCAACATATAGTCAACGTACGAATCGACCACCCAAATCCACAGAATAATCTTGCCTCTGTTAGAGCTGAAGGGGTACAAGAGCCGGATATGCAAAACGTATGGGTAGTTCAGGCAGTTCGATCAGTTGAAAGATCTCTCTTTGGAGAGCAAATTACAAAAATTTCCTGTTCAACCTCGCAGCAAACACAAGATTTTACTGTCGTGACATGTCCAATCAACACTCATGGAAATGCAGCCTTAAATGTAACTGTTTTTGATAGAAATGGAGCTGTTGTGTATGTAAATGATTATGTTGCAGTCAATAATCCTGATGTGGCAAAAAGCGATCAAGATGCCATGAATATGGTGTCTGTGGCTATCCCTATGGGTGCTATCATGACCATTCTTACTGGGGTAGGAATTGATAGACGAAAGAAAACACAGAAAAGAAAAAAAGAGCAGGATAGTTTCCTTGACAAAAGAATAGCTGAACTTAAAAAAGTTAAGCCGGAAAATCTCGCATTTCATATTTCACATAATCTCGATCAACTTGCCAAGCTTAAGGATATTAGAAAACCACTCATACCAGAGCGACGTGAAGCAAAATCAGCATATGCAGACTATGTGCTCCGCCTTACAGAAGAATGGATTGGAAGCAAATTTGCTAACAAACAAAAAAATGGAATTGTTATTTCAGAATTGGATCCCCAAGAAAGACGACTTCTTTCTCAGATCATTCACACTTCAACCGATAAAAATTTTACTGAAGTTTGGAAGCGTGTTTCAACACTTCATCCTCAACTTGCAAGGCTTATGGTTGGACTTGCATTAACAACTCATTTAACGAGGAATATCGATGTAAAGAAGCACATATATGAGGTTATTAAATCAAGTTCAATGCATGTGGAAAACCTTGTAAGCATTCTCCATGAGTGGAATCTTGAAGACTATTCCAATGATCTTATTTTAATCGCCCAAGAAGAGAATCTCTGCAATAAAAGAGACGCTGAACGTGGACATAATAGAGATATAAACCTTCGTTTACGTAAGGTTCATGTTAACGAAACAGAAAACATTATTCGTACTCCAGTGCTTTTAAGCGCTATTAGACAAATCCCTGGTCAACTCGCCGAACAGGAGAGCAGAATGGAAAAAAAGAAGGCACCACTTCCTACAAGAATCGATGTCCCCATTTTTCTCCAGGCAACAGATACATGGATGAAAAAAATAATCGATCCATATTCAGGGAAGGGAATGCGCTGGAAAGATTTAGTAAGTTCTCTTGGAGATGCCCATAAAGATTATGAAATGATGAGCTTTATCAACGCATTAATATCTCTCGTTACGGACCCATCAAACGCCCAACTTTGGAAAATTATACGAAAAAACAATGTGTATGTTGCCAATAAAATTGGTCAATTAGCCATGATATATGCGATAAGCAATAAACGAATTGATACATTTTTACATGTCGCAACAAATAGTGGCTTGCCATTTATCGAAATCATACGGGGGGCTGTTGAATGGGGCATAGATAAAGCCGTATTAAGAGAAGTCGTAAATGGGCACTTTCAACATGATGCAATTGCAGCTAGTCAAGCAGTAGATTTAGTCCAATAATAAATACTATATATAGTATATGAAAACAATTAATACAGACGATATATTT
>JBAYGX010000149.1:0-2608 GCA_041666465.1 Candidatus Altimarinota bacterium | reverse complement strand
TGTCGAAATTGTGGATTTGTTTGGCAAAAATATATCTTGGATGAAGACTTGATGAGTGAGCTGTATGACAAATGGATTTCACCGGAATGCAGTCTTAAAAAACAAGAAAATTTAGAGGATTTAATGCACAGTTATACCGGCGAATGTCGTACGGTAATAAAAATGCTTTCAAAAAGTCCTAATCGACTTGCAATGCTTGATTTCGGCATGGGGTGGGGAAATTGGTGTTTAGCCGCTAAGAGACTAGGGTGCAATGTTACCGGATATGAAATTTCGGAAGAAAGGACTCAATATGCACGCAAACACGGAATTGATGTGGTAAATAACCTGGATGACATTAAAAATCTTGAATTTGATTTTATAAATTGCGAGCAAGTAATGGAACATATACCAAATCCTTTGGCTACATTGAAAATACTTGCGGCGAAATTGAAAGATAACGGGATTTTAAGGATTTCTGTCCCGAACGGAGCGAAAATCGAAAAAGAACTTAAGAATGATTGTTGGAAAGCTTCGAAAAACGCAATCCATCCATTGGAGCACATAAATTGTTTTGAACATAAGACATTAAAAAGATTGGCGGAATCTGCCAGCCTTAATTGCATGATGCAGCCACATTTACTGATTGAAAGACGGGATTCCCCTTCGCGATTAAAAGGAGTGATTGGCACAATATACAGACAGTTTTTCGGTACAACGCTTTATTTTCGCAAATCGCGATAAAATTGTTTCCCGACCATGCTTTTTATGTTACATTTCCTGCGCTTTATTTTTAAACCAAATTTATGGATTACGAAGTAAAAGATATCGCCCTTGCAAAACAAGGACACATGAATATCGAGGTTGCTAGAAAACAGATGGGAGCGCTCATGAAAGTCAAAGAAAGATTCTCGAAAGAAAAACCTCTTAAAGGGTTACGAATCGGCATGGCTCTTCATGTCACAAAAGAGACTGCGAATCTTGTCGATACACTTATTGCCGGAGGTGCCGAGGTCGCAATAACAGGTTGTAATCCACTTTCTACTCAAGATGATGTTGCAGCAGCGTTGGCTGAAGATGGGGTTAGGGTTTATGGCTACAAAGGCGAAAACAAAGAAGATTATTACAAATATATAAATAAAATTATCGATTTCAAACCTCAAATTACGATTGATGACGGTTGCGATTTGGTTTCCGAAATCCATCTCAAACATCCTGAACTTATCTCTGATATTATCGGTGGCTGCGAGGAAACAACAACAGGAGTAATCAGGCTTAATTCAATGGCTCGTGAAAATGCGCTCAAATATCCGATGATTGCGGTTAACGACAACAAGACCAAGCACTTGATGGACAATTATTACGGGACCGGTCAATCGACTCTCGATGGAATAATTCGCGCTTCAAATATACTTTTTGCCGGTAAGACTCTTGTCGTTCTTGGTTACGGAAGTTGCGGAAAAGGTTGTTCTCTCCGCGGTAGAGGAATGGGTGCAAATGTAATTGTTACCGAGGTTGATAATTTCTGCGCTTTACAGGCAAAAATGGATGGATTCAGAGTTATGAAAATGGAAGAGGCTTGCAAGTTGGGCGATATTTTTATAACCGTTACAGGAGATAAAAATGTGATTAGACCGGAACACATGAAGCAGATGAAAGAAGGTGCGATTATGGCAAATTCCGGACATTTCGATAATGAGATCGACATGAAAGGACTTGATGGAATCGCAACTTCAAAAAGGAGAGTCAGGCATTATTTTGATGAATATATTGTTGATGGCAAAGTTCTTTATGTCGCCGGTGAAGGAAGGCTTGTGAATCTTGCAGCGGCTGAAGGACATCCGAGCGAAGTGATGTCTTTGTCATTCTGCGGACAAGCATTGGCTTGTGAGTTTTTGGTTAAAAATAAAGGCAAATTAGATATAAGTGTTCATCAGTTACCGAAAGAAGTTGATGATTTCATCGCGAGATTACAATTGGATGCGATGGGAGTCGAGATTGATACATTAACCGAGGAGCAGATCAAATATTTGGCGAGTTGGCAGGAGGGGACATAGGTAAGGAGCAAGACACAAGGAGCAGATAAGAGTTGGAATACCGAATATAAGCAGTTTTTGGTATAAGTTCTGTACTTACTTTTGAACCCGTTTTTGCTATAGTTTGGGCGGAATTCAGTATAAATCACGGGTGAAAATCGGCGAGATTATGTATATAAACTATGATTAAACTTCTCTCCCCAAAACACAAACGCCAAATCATTGATTTTTGTATGAAAAACGAACGAGAGAATCTTTTTGTTTTGGGAAGTTTTTTGCTCTATAAGAACGGGTTTAAATTAAATCGCTATATCGGCAATTTCGAGGACTGTTCCGGTCTGTTCGAAAACAATAACCTGACCGGTCTGGCGGTTTATTTTCCCATGTATAAAAGCTTTGTAATAAATGCTCCTTCGGTTTCGGTTATAAACAAACTTGTGGATTTTGCAGTTAAGCAAAATTTCCATATCGAATGTATTCCGGTATTCAAAAAATATGCCGGACCTGCAATAAAAAGACTTAAACTCAAACACGGCATGAGCCCGAAAGAAATAAGCCGTCAAACCATTTTTATATTGGAGAAAAAGTTTTTT
>JBAYGX010000148.1:0-2609 GCA_041666465.1 Candidatus Altimarinota bacterium | reverse complement strand
TCGAAAAGGCAAAAGGAAAGCATACGAAGTACACTGAGCTATAAAATTATGGCACAGATAATAACATTTGAATTTAATCCAGCTGGTTTTGAGAAGATACGCGAGTATCACTATGGTCGTGATTGGCCAGTGGTTTATTTGCTTGAGGCATCTAACGAGGCATATGTTGGTGAGACCACAAATTTTTACAGTCGAAGCAAGCAGCACTATGAAAATAGCGATAGAAAGAGATTGAAAAACGCACACGTTATTACTGATGAGACATATAATAAATCTGCTGCTTTAGATATCGAATCGTTTCTTATCATGCATCTTGCCGCCGAGGGTTCTTTTTTAATGCAAAACAGAAACGATGGAATACGGGAACATAATTATTATCAACGCGTCGAGTATCAGGCAAAATGTGAAATAATTTGGAAGGAACTAATTAAAAAAAAACTTGTTCAGAAGGAAGTCTATGAAATAGAGAATAGTGATCTATTTAAATACTCACCGTATAAATCTTTAACAGAGGAACAATATCTATTCGTTAAGAAATTAGTTAAAGATATAGAGGGAGATAATGCCAAAACCTATATTGTAGAGGGGGCACCGGGAACCGGAAAAACAATCCTTGCTACATATCTAATGAAGTACTTGAAAGACCGCGAGAGCACAAAACACTTAAGGATTGCACTTGTAGCACCAATGTCGAGTTTGCGCGGGACTATCCAACAGGTTTTTCGTTCAACAGCTGGTCTTAAGGCGAATATGGTAATCGGACCTAGCGATGTTGCGAAAGATACATACGATCTTGTGATTGTTGATGAGGCGCACAGACTAAAAAAGAGAAGAAATCTCGGCGCTGCTTTTAGGGCATTTGATAATGTTAATAAAAAACTCGGACTTCCAAAGGATGCCACGCAGCTTGACTGGATTTTTAAGAGTTCAAAGCGACAGGTTTTGTTTTATGATCAAGGTCAAAGTGTTTTGCCTGCAGACATTCAGGACATAGATTTACGTAGTAAGGGTGCACAATTTTATACACTTACAAAGCAGATGCGAATTCAAGCTGGCGAAGAATACGTTCAGCTTATCGAAGCAGTTCTTAATCAGAAACAAGTTGCCAAATCAAAATTAAAGGATTATGAATTTCAATTCTTTGATAGTGTGGCCGAAATGCATCAGGCGATTAAAGCCAGAGATAAAGAATGTGGACTCTCGCGTCTAGTTGCAGGTTTTGCGTGGCCTTGGATCACAAATTCAGCAAATGGTGTTCCAAAGCAAGATTTTGATATTGAAATTAATGGTTACAAATTAAGATGGAATAGTAAGACAAGGGATTGGGTGAACTCTCCGGGTGCGATTAACGAAGTTGGATGTATTCATACGGTACAAGGTTACGGTATGAACTATGTAGGTGTAATTATAGGACCTGAACTTTATTATGATGAGAATAAGAAAAGGATAATGGTAGATAAAAGTAAATATTGTGATCGCAATGGACACGCGGGCGTTACGGACCCTAACGAGCTTGAGCGTTATATAAAGAACATATACAGAACACTACTTACTCGTGGGATAAAAGGAACTTATGTTTATATTGTTGATGAAAATCTAAGAAATTATTTTAAAAAGCAATTAGGTCAAGAAGCCACTAAAAAGATAGGTTTTGAAGAATAAAATATAAATAAATATGAAAATAAACAACGCATTCAAACTCATCATTGCCATAGTTGTTTCTGAGTCTGCCGGAATCATAGGATCGGTGTTCACGGCTCCATCCATTGATGGTTGGTATGCAGGGATTGTGAAGCCAGCTCTCAATCCTCCGGCGTGGGTGTTCGGTCCGGTCTGGACGACTCTATTTGCGCTTATGGGCATTGCGGCGTTTCTTGTCTGGAAAAAGGGATTGGAGCGTAAAGATGTAAAAATCGCCCTGGGTATCTTTGTTGGTCAGCTGGTTTTGAATACTCTTTGGTCGATCATATTTTTTGGTTTACAAAGTCCTGGTGGTGCATTGATTGAGATTGTATTCCTCTGGCTTGCTATCCTCGCCACGATCATCGCGTTTTATAAAATCTCCCGTCCGGCCGCCTGGCTTCTCGTGCCGTATATTCTTTGGGTCAGCTTCGCTATGTATTTAAATTATTCAATTTATGCCCTTAATTAATATACTTGATGCAATTGGACTACTCGTATTCCTCGCCGGTTTTGTGATTGGCCTTGGCGCGGTGACGGTTATTGATATCCATGGTTTTCTCGGACGAAAGTCGTCGTATTGGACTGAGGCAACAACTCGTAGTCATAAAGTGACCAAGCCGATGATCTGGGCTGGCATTATACTTGCCATTGTCGGCGGTCTGGTTTTTTACCGCGAGCAAAGCTTTGCCGGCATTCCGTTTATCCATGCAGTGATTGTGCTCACCCTGATCTTGAACGGCTTTTTCCTCTCTTTTAAAGTCAGTCCGTTTTTATTGAAGCGCGAGAAAGAGGGGTTGTCTGGAGAACTCTTGCCGGCTTCTTGGCAAAGGAAAATTATGGCGAGCCTTATTGTATCTGACATCGGCTGGTGGGGTGGGTTAGTTCTTCTTGTTTTATATATAGTGCAAAAATTTTAATTTATGCGG
>JBAYGX010000147.1:0-2641 GCA_041666465.1 Candidatus Altimarinota bacterium | reverse complement strand
GAAAGTCATGTCGGACTTCAAACAAGTAATTTAAATAAATTTTTCATTAAAAATTAAAGTAGGTGAGTACTTAAAAAAACAAAAAACATATGTTTCTAAATAAATTTCACGCTCAAGCAGGGGAACACCCTGCGTATCTAATCCCGCACAATATATCTTGTGCGAAGTAATATGTAGATTAATCTAAAACCCACTCTCGAACCACTCTTATAACCACAAAACAGGTCAAAATACCTAAAAGCACTACCCTATTAATGGCTTGCTCAAGCCGAGAAGCGAAAAACATTCGATTTTAGCCGTTCTAATCAAAAAGACGGCTTTTGATATGTCTAACCGGCAATTTGGAATATGTATTTTGCATAAATTCACATTAACCGCCCACTTAAACAAATAATGAGTTTTGCATTCGCAAAACAACTTAATAATAAAAGCCGTTCGCTTCGCTACCGGCCAATCCCGCACAATATAAGACCTGGGCTCATTTACCATTAACAAACCTAATAGCCATATCCCTCGACAACTTAATAAGTTCGCTATCCGCAAAAGATGCAACTTTCAAATCCGGAATTCCGCTTTGACGAGTTCCATATATTTCACCGGGTCCACGCAATTTAAGATCTATTTCAGCCAATTCAAACCCATCATGAGTCCTTTCAAGCGCCGATAATCTATTCATCCCTTCAGGAGTATATTTTGATGTCTTAAGGAAACAATAAGACTGTTTATCGGAGCGACCGACACGCCCTCGGAATTGATGTAATTGTGACAACCCGAATCTTTCCGCACCTTCAATCATCATAATAGTCGCATTCGACACATCGATTCCAACTTCAATAACAGATGTGGAAACAAGCACATCGATATTCCCATCCTTAAAGGCACTCATAACCTCATCCTTTTGCACACTGGACATCCTGCCATGCAAAAGCCCAATTTTCAAACCCTTAAAAGGCCCCTCGTTCAAATACTCAAACTCCTTAATAACGGATTTAACTTCCACAAGTGCATCAGATTCATCAATCAAAGGACAGATAACATAAACCTGATCCTTATTTTTGATAACCTGCTCATAAATCCACTTGTAAGCGGATTCGCGTTTCTCGTCCGTAATAACACGAGTAACAATCTTTTTCCTTCCGGGAGGCAACTCATCTATCAAAGAAATATCCAAATCACCATAAACAATCATAGCAAGAGTCCTTGGTATAGGCGTAGCCGTCATAGACAACAGATGTGGAGTCCCATGAGAAGCCAATTTCCTGCGCTGCTCAACTCCAAATCGATGTTGTTCATCAACAATCGCCAATCCAAGCTTTTTAAAAGAAACCTTCTCCTGAATAAGAGCATGCGTACCTATAACCACATCTATTTCTCCCGACTTAAGAGCTTTATAAATTTTCGACTTGCCCCCTACCCCACCGATAAGAATTTCACTTCTGATGCCAACCTTATCAAATAATACTTTCAATTTGGAATAATGCTGTCTAGCCAAAACTTCTGTTGGAACCATAAACGCAACTTGTAAACCGGATGCAACAACATTAAGAACGGCCAATGCCGCAACAACAGTTTTGCCGGATCCAACATCACCTTGTACCAATCTTAGCATTGGCACTCCCCTACTCATGTCATTCAGGATTTCAACCAGACTCCTCTTTTGGGCTTGCGTAAGCACAAAACCAAGCTCTCCGGCAAACTTTTTCATCGCATCATTATCAAGTTTTACTTCAAAAGCAGAAACTGAATCTTTCCACAACTTCCTTCTCTCCATAGCAGAAACCTGCAAATAAAAAAGCTCATCAAAAGCCAATCTTCTTTGCGCCAACTTCAAAGCTTCAGGCGACACAGGGAAATGTATGTTTTTAATCGCAGAAGATAATTCAGGGAGTTTCAGCTCTTTTTTAATCCAACCCGGCAATTCATCTTCAACTTCATCAACATATTTCATCAAAGAAAAAATTTTATCCCTAAGCCATTTCGAATTAAGACCTTCAGTCTCATGATAAACAGGTACGATTCTACCCGTATGCAACATGTTTTCGGAAACCTGTTCGACTTTCGGACCTGAAAAAACACTCCTCCCATTGTCATATTTCAACTTCCCGGAAAAGTAATATATCTTGCCAACTCTTAACATACTGGAAAGAAATTGCTGATTAAACCAAATCACGGGAACGCTTCCGCTCTGATCACTTATAATCCCTTCACTAACACACATCCCACTTCGACTCCTTCTTGAATGAAAAGCCACCAACTTACCACATACAACATTGTTCAAGTCGAGTTTCATATCAATAATTCGCACACTCTCCCTCTCGTCCGTATAAGTACGCGGATAATATTCAAGCAACTCCTTAACGGTATTTATATTAAGTGAAGAGAGTAAAGCCAAATGCTTCTTCGTAGTCCGCAAAACCTTACTGAGATTTGTATTCAACATACCCAAATGCTACCACAGCGCACAGAGTCAGCAAACAGCAACATTCCTCTGCTGTCTGTGTCTTGTGTCTTATTCCTTATTTTCTGTCTGCAATCGCGGAAATCCCTATGACTTTACCATCACTATCTTTAATCGGAGAGAGAGTCATAGACATATCAACAGGTTTCCCATCATCGGAAATTCGCTTTGCAAGAACACCTT
>JBAYGX010000146.1:0-2657 GCA_041666465.1 Candidatus Altimarinota bacterium | reverse complement strand
TGTGACTTACAACTGACAACTTGAAGAGAAGAGGAAGAAGGCCGCTTCGCGGCTAGCGGCTATTAAGACATGTATTTCGCCAAATTTTTCTCAATTCTTGGTAAAGGATCTCCTGGAGTTCCTTCAAATGTTCTACCTGTTATCAATTCGTAAGCTTCTATATATCTTCGTGCAGTTTCGACTATCACTTCTTCAGGTATTGCAGGTATTTCGCCTTCACCTCGGAAACCGTTTTCCGATAGCCATAAACGCAGGTATTCTTTATTTATATTGTCCTGATCTTCACCTTTATCGAATTTAGTTTGATAAGTTGCTGATTTCCAGAATCTTGAAGAGTCAGGAGTGTGAATTTCGTCTATCAAGACTATTTCACCTTTTTTATTCTTGCCGAATTCGTATTTGGTATCTACGAGAATTATACCTTGTTTAGCTGTGATTTCTTGTCCGCGAGCGAATAGTTTTAATGAAATTGCAGCCAATTGATCCCAGTCTTCTTTTGTAATGTGACCTCTTGCGATAAGTTCTTCAGGGGCAAGAGATTCGTCATGAGATCCATGAGCCGCTTTTGTTGTTGGTGTGATTATTGCGTGATCAAGTTTTTGATCTTTTTTCATGCCTTCAGGTAATGGATTGCCGCAGAAGTTTCTGACACCTTTTTGATAGTGGTACCAAGCTGATGTAGTTGTACTTCCGGTAATGTAACCGCGAACAACCATTTCAACAGATAATGGAGTGCACTCCTCGCCTACTACCGCGTTTGGATCCGGATATTCGACAACATGGTTTCCAACGATATCTTTTGTTTGTTCGAACCAGAATTTCGATAGCGCGTTAAGAGCCTGTCCTTTGAATGGTACCAATGCGATAACTTTGTCGAATGCTGATAATCTATCGGTTGTGATTAAAATTCTTTTGCCATCTTTCGTATAATTATCACGCACTTTACCTTCGTATCTTGTGCCAAGTTTTGCAAAATTCGTACCTGCCAAACAATGAGGTATCTGGCTGGCAATCTGTTCTTTTGTGAGCATTGGTGTTTTTATTATTGGATACGGGGTTTATTTTAGATAAGGATTTGCCTCATGGCAATCGTAATGTTATTTTTCATATGAGCAAAATTTAAAATTGAAAAATATGATAAAAGAAAAACTTGGTCGAGTTACTGCAATTATAGGTGCGCAATGGGGTGATGAAGGAAAAGGTAAACTTGTTGATATTGTTTCTGCCGAATATGACATAATAGCTCGTGCTACAGGTGGGGCGAATGCCGGTCATACTGTCTATGTAAAAGATCCGAGTGGTGAAACGAAAAAATATGTTTTTCACTTATTGCCTTCCGGCGCTCTTCACGAACATACTGTTTGTGTGATTGGGAATGGATGTGTTGTTCACTTGCCTACTCTTCTTGAAGAAATAGATGTAATACAGAAAAGCGGGCTTAAAACGGATGGACGAATATTGTTATCTGATCGCGTTCATTTGTTGTTTGATTATCATCGAACGATAGATGGATTGCAGGAGGCTTCCAAAGGAGATAAAAAAGTTGGCACGACTAATCGTGGAATCGGGCCATGCTATATGGACAAGGCTTCTCGTAAAGGTATTCGAGCTTGTGATTTCTTGAAACAGGATTTGTTTGAGGGGAAATTGCGTGAGGTTTCAGCAGGATTGATGAAGCAATACGGTTTCGAATATGATGTTGAAAAGGAAGTTGCTTATTATAGAACTGTTCGAGATCGCATAGTTCCTATGATTAAAGACACTTTCGTTTATTTGCATGAGGCTCTTGAGGGTGGAAAATCTATTGTTTTCGAAGGAGCGAATGGAGTTATGCTCGATCTTGATCATGGTACTTATCCTTATGTAACTTCTTCAAATCCGATGGTTGGAGGTCTTGGAACAGGTACTGGTATCCCGAACAAACATTTGACCAGCTTAACTGGTATTATGAAGGCTTATGTTACTCGTGTTGGTGCGGGTCCATTTCCTACTGAACTTCTTGATGAGACAGGGAATATGCTTCGTGAAAAAGGTGGAGAATATGGTGCTACAACGGGGCGACCAAGAAGGTGTGGGTGGTTTGATGCTGTTGTTGCCAAGTATTCAGCTCGAATGAATGGATATACGGGTATAAATCTTACCAAGCTTGATGTTATGACTGGACTTAAGACTATTAAAATCGGGATTGCCTATAAATACGAAGGAAATGTTTTGAATTCCTTCCCTGCCGATCTTGATATGCTTGAAAAATCGACTGTCGAATATATTGAAATGCCCGGATGGGATGAGGATATCTCCGGTGCGACTTGTCTTGAGGAATTGCCTGAAAATGCACGGAATTATGTAAAAAAGCTTGAGGAGTTAATTGGGACTTCTGTTACATTTATAGGGGTTGGACAGAGAAGGGATCAGATGATTGTTAGGACCTAGGAACTAGTAAAGATAGTAAGCTAGTTAAAGAGAGGGTTTTTAGTTATACGAACATATACTTGACAAGTTGGCAAGAATAAGTATAATAAGCATCTTTAACAAGTGGTAAATTCTGACCTCAAATGCAACTTTTCTGATTAGAGTCTGATTTGATAATATCATGAGCGGTGGCGACTTCCAACGCACTGGCATAGCCAAGAGATTTCCGATATTTGTTATTGAGGAAT
>JBAYGX010000145.1:0-2694 GCA_041666465.1 Candidatus Altimarinota bacterium | reverse complement strand
GCGCTGTTAGTCGGATATTATGCGTGGTTTTTTATTGAGGGGATTGTTGCGGTGGCGGGGTGGTTCTGAAGAGAGGACCTAGTAGGCTAGTGAAGAGAATTAAGAAAGGACCTAGTAGGCTAGAGAAGATAGTAAACTAGTGAAGATGGGATGAAGAAAAGAGAGGACCTAGTTTCTAGTGAAGATAGTGGACTAGTGAAGAGAAGAGAAAGAGAGAAAAATTCAATCTATTTCATAGACCCAGATTGGACAGTAGTTTTTTTCTTTCAGTCTTGGTTCTTCGTGGACCAATTTTAAGTCAGGGATTCGGAAGGCGTAAGAAATTATGCGCGTGCCTTTTTTAAGTTTTTTTAATTCCACCTGAAATCTTTTCAATGTTTCCGGCATCAGATAGCAAACTATTACATTTGCGTCCGAGATATTTTGGCGATAAAAATTTCTGAATTTGATTTTTGCTTTTGAGCGCCAAAACGGTTGGCAGACTTTTGCCCAGAAATATATAAAAGGAGATAGCTCAAATCCGACGGCGATAGCTCCATGTTCTTTCGAGGCAAGATGTACAAGCCGACCGTCGCCGCAGCCGATGTCGTAAACTTTTTCACCTTTTTTAATATTCGCGAGTTCAAGCATTTTTCTAACTCTTGGAAGTGGTGTTGGTACGAAAGGTGCTCCCCAAACGAGAGAGTAGACTGTTGGAATGATTATGAATACAAAAAGTATCGATTCGGTTATGAGAATTTTTGTTTCGTCGGACATTTTAGAAGAAGTAAAAGAAGTAGAAGAAGTAGGGGAAGTGACATAGTACAAGAAGGCAGAAGGGAATATACATTAGGTTTTGTTTATTTCGCCAGTTTTTATTTACTTGGATCGATCTCAGTAGTATTGTGAACTGTGTTGTTAATATAAAATAACCAAAACAAAAATGTTGTTTAAAAATGTTAAGAAGCTCGACTGGGGGCATGTTACATTGATTGGTCTTGTGTGTGCCGCTTTGGCGCTTTTGGTATTGGCCTTTATGACGGTTGCTCCACAGTATTTATTTGTGTTTGTGGAGCAAAACAGTTTGTATAATCTCGGACCATGGTTATTTATGGTGATGATTACTTTGGCGATTGCGGCCGAGGTACTTGTCCTCATTGGACCCGCGATTTTCTACACGGTTAAGGAAAAAAATATTACTTGCGGGATGAAGGTTCTTTTCTCATCTCTTATAATGGCTATTTTGCTTACGCTTGTTGTCGTTGCGGTTTCTTATCTTGTTTGGGGAACGCCGCTTGATTTGAGTTCAAGTGATACGAGTTCGTTGTTGCAGTAAGAGTTACAGAGTTACAGGGACCTTGCCGAGTGGTGAGGTCTCTTTTTGTCTGGGCTTCCTATCGCTACGGAGCGCAAAACTCACTACTTATAAAAAACCCCGCTATTTCTAACGGGGTTTCATTTTTGCGACTTGATCGCTTTTTACTTCTTTGCTTTCTTTCCAGACTTTTTCAAGATTGGAAGACCTGTTCTCTTGTTCTCGACTACTTCGTAGCCAGCTGGCATAGCCTCGACTTCATCTTTTCCCTTTGGTTTGCGAGCGAAGTAATAGATTTGTACTTCTTGGCCACCTCTTAGGGTTACTTTTCTTCCATGAAGGAAGTAAGTTTCCCCACGGCTGTTTTTTACACTGAGAGCCATTGTGTTTTTGGGTTAGGAGTAAATTAACTGATGTGAGTATATATTTACAGATGAAAATAAGTAAAGGGAGGTGAAGCGAGTCGACTTTACAGATTGGAATAGTGTTTTTTCGTTGATTTAAGCCATTTTTTCTGTTTTCATGTATTCGGTAGCGAAAATTTTAATAAAGAATATGTCTAAAATAATTGGATTAACAGGTTACATGGGAAGTGGTAAAGGAGAGATTGTTAAATATTTGCACGGTAAGGGTTTTAAGTACATTTCTCTTTCTGATATTGTTAGGAAGGAGGCGACAGATAGGGGATTTCCGTTGACAAGAGAGGTCCTTCAGGGCATTGGGAATGAAATGAGGGCTCAAAATGGAGCTGGTGTTCTTGGGATGAAAGTGCGCGAAGTGGTTTCCGACGATTTGGGGTCGAATTGGATTATAGATGGTATTAGAAATCCGGCTTGTATTATAGAGTTAAGGCGCTTGCCCGGATTCAGGGTGGTTGGAGTTAGTGCGAATGATGATCTCATTATTAATAGGATACTTGAGCGAGGACGAGAAGGGGTGGTTATGATTAGAGAAGAGGTTTTGGCTAAATTAAATAAAGAGAAGGGGATTGGGGAACCGGAAGGTGGGCAACAGGTTAAGAAGTGTCTTGAGATGGTGGATTGTTTTATGCTTAATGAAGGGACTCTTGAAGATCTACATAAAAAAATCCAACACTATTTGAATCTGTTGGATGGTGTCGATAGACCGTCGTTTGATGAGGTTTTTATGGAGATTGCTTGTACTTGGGCGAAAAGAGCGACTTGCTTGAGGAGAACCGTTGGTGCGGTTATTGCCAAAGATGGTCAGCAGTTGACTGCCGGATATAATGGGGCGCCCAGGGGTGTTCCGCATTGTGCGGAGGTTGGAGGATGTATTAGGGCGAAATTGGGGATTCCTTCGGGGCAACGCGCTGAAATTTGCAGGGGTACGCACGCGGAACAGAATGCGATTACACAGGCGGCGAAATTCGGTATAAATAT
>JBAYGX010000144.1:0-2825 GCA_041666465.1 Candidatus Altimarinota bacterium | reverse complement strand
ATATGGAAACACCTTGCACTCATAGGTCAATCTAACTCCGTAAGGTCTGTCCCGAAACAGACCACCAGCTCTTATCGTTTATCTTTGCACGTCAATTTCTTGAATTGATTTAACAGATACGCGGAAAAACCGGGGTCTTTTCACGCTGAATATCTTGACGTAACGCCAATCCTCATCGTGGTTTCCGCCGACAGAAACCATAACATCAACCCTATTTGGGTCAAAAATCCGGCCATCGCATTGATGTCACAACAAATCCCACAACAAGTTCCAAACAGAATTGTGCATTTGATAAATATAATCGTTTTGAATAATTATTCCGATCAGATCGTTTTCGGCATAAGTCAGATAAGAAATTTTCCCATCATAAATATTCATTTCAAGCGAAAAAGGATATAAATCACTTCTTATCCATTTGTATCCGATATGCGACTTCGGGGAGTATTCCCCGCCTTCGTAAACTTTTCTTGCAAAAGGTGTATCGAGAAGCAGGCTTCTTTTTTTGACAGACGATTTTTCGCGCTCCGCCACATATTCGTCATTAATATCTTTAACATGCTTAAACATCGCATCAATATTAGCGAAATCCTTCAGTTCGGTTTTTGATTTAAGAGTGTCGAATAAAACTTTTCTTATGCCGTCTCGACCACGATAAAAGCGGATATTCGGGATATGCTTATTGGATTTCATCATGCCAATCAATTCGGGAACAATAGTCCCGACTTGTTGTATCGCCTGATTAAATTCGTAATCTTGTTTGCGTTTTTTCATCTCCAGGATTTCCACGATTTCTTGCGGATTAACCGGCGCATAAATGGCGACATTCCTCTCAAAAGATTTGGTCACAATATCCTCTCTCTCAAGACGCAATAAAATATTTTGGACGGTTGTACGCGGAAGTCCGATTTGGTAAGCGAGCGTACTTGCGCGACTTGAACCGAAACGAAGAAGCGCCAAGTAGATAGAAATCTCTTTGTCATCGAGACCGGTTTTTTTCAGAATTTCTTCGAGCATATATTGTGTTTTTCTAATGAAAAACTGCTTATAGGAATGGCCGTTCGCAGAGCCTACCGGCCTATTGCCCAAATTAGGTGGGCAGATTTATTGTAGCATTCTCATCTGTAAAAGGCACGAAATCTGCACAGGTAGACAGATTCGACCTTGATAAATAGGCAATTTGTGCTAATAATTCAATCGTGACCTATCTTGACCAGTTCCAACAACTCAGGCTTCAAGTCCCTCGACTCGGTTTGCAATGTACGCAAAACGAAAACAGCCCTTATTGTCAGTACACGGAAAAGAGCAAGAACTGTTATATGTCGTTTGCGAGTTATCAGTCGGAAGATTGTTATTACAATCATCGCGTTTTTTATTGCACGGACTGTATGGACTGCACGCTTTGTTACAAGTGCGAGCTTTGTTATTACTGCGTGGATTGCATGAATTCTTACAACTCGAACTATTGTTGTTATTGCGAGCAGGCGATAGATTGCGAGCATTGTTATTATTGTATCGGGACCAAGAATTGTTTCGGATGTGTGGGGCTAAGGCAAAAACAATTTCATATTTTTAATCAGCCTTATTCGAAAGAGGAATTTGAGAAGCAGATGGTGGAAATAAAAAAAATGTCCATTCCGCAAATTTACACTTACATTCAGCCTCTTTTGTTGCAAACGCCAAGAGCGGCAATTTACGGGAAGAAACTCGAAAACAGTTTCGGTGAAAATATACATAATTGTAAAAATGTTTACTGGGGATTCGATTCCAAATATTTGGAAGATTGCAGTTATTGTTACCACTGCGACGAATCAAAAGATCTTCACGACTGCAGTCACCTTGGATGGTCCGAAAATTGTTATCAAATAATGAGCGGAGGGAATTTAAACAACTGTTCGTTTTGTTATGGGTGCTGGAATTCATCGAATCTTGATTATTGCGATTCGGTTCACAACAGCCATGATTGTTTCTTGTGCGCGAGCTTGAATCATGGAGCTTATTGCATATTAAACAAGCCATGTGCGAATAAGGAAGAGTATTTAAAACGGGTTGCGGAAATAAAGGTGGAACTGCCTGTCAAATGGTTCTCTTCAACTTATCCGGAAGTGATTACAGTAGGTTTATAATTTTTTAAAAATATACATATGCCAGATATAGTTGCAAAATGCCAAACTTGCCAAAAAGATTTCTTGATAATTGAGGTGGAACAGAAATTTTATCAAAAAAAATCTCTGCCAAATCCGACGAGTTGTCCCGAGTGCAGACAAAAAGAACGCCTCATGATGCGAAACGAGCGCAAACTTTACAAGCGCAAATGCGCCAAATGTGGCAAAGACATGATCTCAACATATGCCGCAGAATCGCCATATATAGTTTATTGCCAAGAGTGTTATTGGCAGTATCTTGGGTAGCAGCCGGCAGTCCCGCAACGCGGGACGGACGGCCATATTATAAGTCGTTTTGCGTCAGCAAAACTCCTTTCAGGCAACCGGACGGTCCTCTTTCTTTTTTCCAAACACGAAAATATAAAGTATCTCAAGTACACCAACGGTATTCACGAGAAGTAGTACAATAAACCATGGTTTGCTTCCGTTTCGTGCGGATTTCCAAAGCGCAACGCTTTTCCAGCAAAAAGACCAAATCATCGCTATAATCAGTAGCCACCAGTAATGAACGAACAAACTGATAAACTTTAGCGACTCATCGGAAAAATTTAGTTCCATATTTATTCTTTTACGCTCGTGCAGCAAGAACCGCCTTTGCATTTCTTGCAGCACATCATGAGTGGCATAGATAACGCTGACAATCCAACAAGAATATAAACGACT
>JBAYGX010000143.1:0-2869 GCA_041666465.1 Candidatus Altimarinota bacterium | reverse complement strand
TAACTTGAAACTAATTACCACGCTCTACCAATGTGCTAATTCCAAATGGACTCGGAAAATGGAAACATATATTTTGGGGATATGGATTCCATTTTCCTCGACTAATGTTCTTTTGGCGAGATTCTGAATTCTGCCCGCAGGGGGTTTGGGGGAATGCGGGAAACCCAAAATACAAAATTCAATCGGTGCCTTCGTTCATACTATCATATTGATGTTCATGATTAAAGGAAATCAAACCCTCGGCATCCGCCTCGGGCAATTCCGCTAGGGCTACGAGTGCCTATTGTAGGTGGCGGCATTTTACAAGGAACGGCTCAAATCTGGAGAGATGAGCCGTTCACAAATTAAAATGCCCGCCTCTTGTTGGGGAGAGGATGCTCCTCTCCCCAGCGGTTACGCTTAACCCCTCTCCTGTTTTCATATCTACGTTTATAGTGTCGCTTTCGCTACTAAACCCTGAGTTGCAACAGCACCGAGGCACTCGTCCTTTAGTCATGGCCACCCTAGCGGAAATGCCCGAAGGCGCAATGCCGAAATGCAAATACAAATGCAATGCGCTTGACCCTCCCACCCATTCGCGCGCAATTTCCCGTTCGTTTGAGACAAAAAGAAAACGAACGGGCTCCCTAGATTAAAAATTAAATTTTAGAATACGAAACTCCTTTTCCAGTTTTTCCAACTTGCTTGATTTTATTTTCTTTTTTCAAGATTGAAAGATACCGAGTTGCAGTTGCATCCGAGACATGAAGAAATTTCTCGACTTCATCGTTTGTAATTTTAGATTGTTTAAGAAACAAAGTCATAACTAAATCTAATTTCTTCCGCTTTTTATTTTTGATTGCCAATTGCTCTTTAACCTGAAGTTCACGCATGTGATCAGAAGAAGATGCAATCGGAGGCGTTGCCTCCGTTAAAGTTCGTGGTTTTGGCTCGCGTGAAGCCGGAGGTTTTTCCTCGGGTAGCGAAGCGGACGGAGGTAATTCCTCGGTCTTCGTTAACGGCTCATTTGTGGAGATTTGAGCCGTTGGAGGTTCAATAGCTTGGACGGGTTCAGAAACTAGCTCGGGAGAAAGCTCATTTGGAGCTGATTTTTCTTCAGGTTTTGGCTCACTGGAAGGCTCTGTAAGGGTAGAATTTGAGGGTGGTATATCATTACTTTTCACTGAAAAGTCGTTCGGTGAGCTTTCTAGGGCCTCAGGAGGTGCTTCGCCGGGCTCGGAATCTAAGGGTGGAATAGGTGCATCAGCCGTGGGCTCTTGGGGGCTTGCTGGAATAGAGTTTTCTTCGGAATTTGGGTTTTGAGTTGTGTTTTGGTTGTCGGGCATAGATAGATTATAGCAAAAAAACTTTCATACAGGTTATTATATTTCTTTATCAGTAAATACTACAAGCCGTTTGGAGCGACTTTTAGTAACTTCATCCCAAACCCCTTCGCAGGTAACAAGATTAAGATGTGCTTTTTCGTCGCTTGAACTAAACACTTCTGTAGCATCCGCGTTTGGGTCATATAACCGTTTTTCGCGCACTACAAAAATAATAATAGTTCCTTTTTCATCTTCAATATATATTTTATCTCCTTTTTTTAGTTTATTCAAATTATCAAATACCGCTGGTTTATTATTTTTCCAGCCAGAGTGTCCAGCAATAACAGCACTCCCAATTTCTCCGGGGCGAGGTCCAAGCTTATACCAAGCTACTTCAGCGGGACCTTTCGGAACATCCATTCTCCCCTCAGGCGTAAGACCTACATATTCAACAATAGCATCAGCTTTAATCTTTGGAATCTTAAGACGAATAGGAAACCCTAAATCTACTTGTGCAGACAAACTTACTTGTTCTCTAGGGTCAATTTTTTGAATAGTTTTGCTCGACTTATTATTAACACTTGCAGTAAGATTATATGTTGAAAATATTCTAGAAACATAATTATGCCCATAGCAGAGATCGAAACCAATAAAAAGAGCAACAATTATGATAATTCCAATGTATGATTTTTTCATATAATTACTAAACAGCAATCAAATCTTTCTCAACACGTTTAAGCAACACCGCATTCGTCGCAACAATTATTGAAGATATACTCATAAGAAGTGCCGCGAATTCTGGACGAAGCATAATACCGAAACCTGGATATAAAATTCCACCAGCAATCGGTATTGCAAGGACATTATAAATTGAAGCCCAAAAAAGATTTTGTTTCATCTTACGAACCGTTGCCTTGCTTAAGGTTATAGCTCGAAGTATGTCTAATGGGTCCGACTTCATAAGAACAACTTTTGCTGTCTCTATCGCAACATCCGTGCCAGCACCAATAGCAATGCCTACATCTGATTGGGCAAGCGCGGGGGCATCATTAACACCATCTCCCACCATTGCCGTGAATTTTCCTTCATCTTGCAGTTTTTTTACATACTTTGCTTTATCTTCAGGCAACACTTCGGCAAAAATTCTTTCTATACCCAAGTCTTTACCAACTGCTTCAGCTACTTTTTTATGATCGCCCGTAATCATGGCAACCTCAATACCGAGCTCTTTTAATTTAAGAACAGCTTTTTTGGCATTAAGTTTAATAGTATCAGCCGCCGCAACAACTCCAGCCAACTTGCTATCTACAGCAATCAAACTCAAAGTCTTTCCTTCACTTGCCAAACGGTCCAATATTTCTCTAGCATTACCAATTTCAATTTTATTGTCAATAAGAAGTTTCTCATTTCCAGCAAATACAATTTTTCCTTTGATTATTGCCTTTAATCCATGACCTGCGACTGATTCAAATTTTTCAATTGATTCCAGCGGTATTGCTCCTCTTTTTGTCGCCTCTTCCATAATTGCTTTAGCTAATGGATGATTCGAACTGGCTTCGACACTT
>JBAYGX010000142.1:0-2943 GCA_041666465.1 Candidatus Altimarinota bacterium | reverse complement strand
TAAAAAATTATCTGAAAAATACTATTGAAAGCTACGAGAGCGGCAGCATATTCGTTATCTCCTTCCGCCAATTCATTCCAAACAATAACCATAGCGATACAACGAGCCAATCCAATCATAATCAAACCGACCATATATTCCGGATAACCGTGTAGAAAAATAATTGCCAACAAGAACATCAAAATCGGACCAATAAGCCAGTTTTGCACGAATGATAAACTCAAAACTCTCCAATCATGAAATACTTTACCGAACTTCTCGTAATGGACTTTTGCAAGCGGTGGATACATCATCAGTATCAACCCAATCGCAATAGGGATATTCGTCGTTCCGCTCTGAAAAGAGTTGATAAAAAATTCGGTTTCCGGGAGAAAATAACCGCAAGATACCCCGATAGCCATGGCCAAAAATATCCATATCGTGAGGTGACGATCCAAAAACGATAATTTCCCCATAACGCCTTGAGTCATAATTATTTCAAAATTAAATTAAATAAAAATCCCGTAAACATTATTCCCACCCCAACAACTCCGGCAAAAATAAGAATCAGTTTTGTTTTCATAACTTTCTTCAAAATCATAAATTCAGGCAAGGATAGCGCGGTAACGGACATCATAAAAGCAAGAGTTGTCCCCATTGAAACCCCTTTCTCGGTCAAAGCCCCAACAAGTGGAATAATCCCGGCGGCATTGGAATAAAGCGGTATACCAATCAAAACGGCCAAAGGCACCGCATACCACTTATCAGCCCCTGCGTATTGAGCCAAAAAATCCTCAGGCACGTAACCATGTATCCACGCCCCAACACCAATACCAATCAGTACATATGGCCAAACTTTTTTCAGAATATCCAAAGTGTAATCTTTGGCATAAGAAACTCTTTCTTTTCGAGACATTTTTGGTAAATCAACACTGTTTTTTAGCGTGTTTTGATATACAAAAGATTCCACAAGCTTTTCCAGTTTCATTTTGCCGATAATCATCCCTGAAAGGATAGCAATAACAAGACCACTCGCGATATAAATCAGGGCAATTTTCCAACCAAACATTCCCAAAAGCAAAACCAAAGCCACTTCGTTTATCATGGGAGAGGCCACGAGAAATGAAAATGTGACACCAAGCGGTACTCCCGCCTGTACAAACCCTAAAAATAACGGGATGGCGGAACAAGAACAAAATGGCGTTACAATCCCCAAAAGTGACGCCAAAATATTGCCGGTATATACCCGTTTACGAGATAAAATCCCTCTAATTTTTTCCGGCGGCAAAAATGAGCGAATAATTGAAACCGCAAAAATAATTACAGTCAAAAGAATAAAAATCTTTATCGTATCAAAAATAAAAAAATTGACCGCATCGGCAATCAAGGATTTCGGGACAAGTCCAAAAACACTATAAGTAACCCAATCGGTGAATACATTCATATTAAGTATTTTTATTTATTAATTCCTTGATTTTTTCTTTTCCCGGAACGGAACCTACTATTATCGGTTTACCATTTATGGCAAGTACCGGAGTACTCATAACACCCATGTCTAATATTTTTTGTATATCTTTGATGTATTCAACTTCGGCATCTATCCCAAGTTCTTTTACGGAAGTAGATACAAGATCAAAAAGCTTCTTACAAGTCGGGCATCCCGACCCCAATACTTGAATTTTTACAACTTCATTTTTCATATAAATCCAAATGGTTATTTAATAATTTCGAATATTTCTTAATGTTTTTTTTATTTAAAGAATAAAAAACCTTTAATCCATCTTTTTCTGACAACAAAAGACCAAAATCGGTTAGCACTTTCAAATGATGGGAAACTAAATTTTGTGACATATCAAAATATCCCCAGATCTCGCAAACACATCTGGTCCCTTTTTTTAATAAACATAAGATTTTGAGCCGATTTTCTTCACCGATTACCTTTAAGAACTCAACCGTTTTGGACAAGTCGGCTATTGCCTTTTTATTTTCACAACACTTGAATTTCATAGCTAGTAGTCGAAAGTATATCAATGCCTATTGATATAGTACCTTCCGGATTACAATTGTCAATACGGTTCCTTTTCTATACCGCTTCACTTAACCGGAACGCAATATTTGTATCTCGAGTCAAGAAACAGTAATATAATAATCGATCCATCAAGCCGGTAGTCGCGCCCTGAAAACAAACGGCCTATCTTATCAAACCGTTTTGCGCCAGCTTACCTCCTCCCCTCTTAATCTTCTCTTTATACTAGCATCTTTACTATCTTAACTAGTCTACTAGGTCCTCTCTTTTCTTCTCTTCACCAGCTCACTATCTTCTCTAGTTCCTAAGTCCTCTCTTTATGCCCTCCCTTCATTCAATTTTAGAATCCTCCTTACAACACCTCTCGCCATATCTCGAGAAAAACAATCTCGAAGCCTATCGCCTATACAACAACACTCATCGAGAATTTCCAATCGCAATCGATATTTACAAAGACAATGCTGTAATCCATATTTTTGACATCATCCCGTTCGAATTGGCGCAAGAATTGGAAGAAGAGCTGCAAACGCTTCTGGGTATCCGAGATTTTTTCTATAAAAATCGTACAAGACAAGATGTTTCCATTCCTAAATCATCGGCACGCAAAGAAATTACAGTTCAAGAATACGGGAACTTTTTTTCAATAAATCTATCCGATTACCTGGACACCGGACTATTCTTGGACCACCGAGAAACACGCAAGTGGATTGCATCCCAAGGCCAAAATAAAATCATCCTAAATACATTCGCTTATACGGGTTCCTTCACAATTTATGCCGCAAAAGCGGGCGCCACAAAAACCTACAGCGTAGACTTATCGAAAACCTACTGCGAATGGATCAAAGAAAACCTATCGATAAACAATCTCGAACCGGAAAAAAATTGGGTTTACAAAATGGACACGCTTGAATTTTTCAGATATGCAAAAAAGAAATTGT
>JBAYGX010000141.1:0-2974 GCA_041666465.1 Candidatus Altimarinota bacterium | reverse complement strand
ATATTTACGCAAAAACCTCGGCTTAAACGAAGGATTTAAACCAAGCATATCGGGCAAAACCAAAACCTGCCCATCGCAATCCACACCCGCACCTATACCAATAGTCGGAATTCCCAACTCACCTGTAATTTTCAAAGCCAAATCCGCCGGAATACATTCGAGAACAATTGAAAAAGCTCCAGCCTTCTCAATCGCCTTCGCCTCATCCAAAACCGCATCACCCCTCTGAACCTTAAAACCAGAAGCTTCCTGTGGTTTCAAACCCGCATGACCCATAACTTCAAACCCATCCTCAACCAAAACTTTAATCAATTCAGGCTTCCCCTCAATTTTCATACAATTACATCCGGTAATCTCTCGCACCTTCCGCGCATCGGTCAAAACCTGCGAAACACTCACGCAACTCTCCAAAGGCAAATCACAAACCACCAACGCATTTCGAACACCTTTCATAACAGCTCCCGTATGCCTAATCATATCTTCAATCGTAACCTGTTTAGTATTCTCATCCCCAAGCACAACCATCCCAAGCGAATCGCCAACCAACACGACATCAATTCCAACCTCATCAACAACCCGCGCCATAAGAAAATCATAAGCCGCCAAAACCGAGATCTTCCTCACACCTTTTAATTTCTTTAAATTCATCATTTCTTCACTAGATTACTATCTTTTACTAGGTACTATCTCCATTAAAAACTATACCCCATCATCCCTCCATACATCATTCCACCAAACACAGCTCCAAGCACTCCGGCAACAACAACAACAGCAACAGCCGCAACAACCAACGCTCCAATAGCAGGCACATCATCCAATTTCTGAACATTCTTAAGAGCCATAAAATAAACAACAAGCATCCATAATCCAGCCAACATACCAACCATAGGGAGTAAACTCACAATGCCAAGTAAAGCAGCATATCCGCAAACTCTGAAAAATTCACAGGGCTTAACTTTCCCTTTAAAAAGTTTTTCCGCAACCAAACCTAAAATAAAAATTCCGACGGCACTGCAAACAGCATAGAAAATCGCCTGAACTATAACAGTATCCAATCCCGGCCTATAAACAATTCCCATAAATCGAACCGGAAACAAATATGATTGAAACGCCATCGCAAAAGCTGCCAATAATATAAAAATACCAGCAGGGACATTACCTTTTTCATCAGAAGCAACTTCCGTCATAGCACCAGCCTTCAATTTCACAATTTCAACCGCACACAAAACCTCTTTCTTCCACGCTTCAAAAGTCTTTGGGAAATAATAAGTGTGATGATGCGGCATTTTTGGAGCTTCCATTTTGTTTTTGATTAAAAATTTCACCAAACGCAATTCTATCTTATGGAACGTTCTCCTGCAACCTTAGCCCCAATCGCAGCCACATATTCCGCATTTTTCGGAACCGAAACTTTCAATCCATATCCTTCAATAATCCCTCTAACAACATCCGTTACAGCACACGCACGAGTCAATTTACCCGTCAAAACAACCACCCCAACACCTTCGGCCTGCGCCGCAAAAACCGCAGAAATCCCAATCGTTTGCCCAATCAAATTTATTATTCCAGCCGCCAAATCCTCTTTTTTAAATTTAATCTCATCACGCAATTTACCAAAATTAGAAGCCGTCGCCTCACCGGAAACACGCCCGATAGAACCTCCAACTATTTCCGAAACCGAAACATCAACATTTTTACTCAAACCTCCTTTCGCAATCTTCAGAAGTTCGTTTATATCTGAAACATCAAGCAATTCTCGCCCTAACCCAACAAAAGTCCCACCTCCAACTCCCGTTCCACCGACATGCTTAATTTTGTCACCCTTCACACTAACCATGCATGTCCCCGTTCCCATACTCACTACCAATTTCCACTCTTCTTCTCTTCTCCTCTTCACCAGCTTTACTATCTTAACTATCTCACTAGGTCCTCTCTTCACTTCTTCTGCTCTCTGCTGTCTGTGTCTTGCTCCTTCTCCTATCGCCTCAATCTCCGAAACCCTCTGCACCTTAATCCCACGAACTTCATCCGGAAAAAATCTGCTTTTCCCTCCCGTAACAAAAATCCTTTTCACCCCTTTCAAAGAAATCCCGGAAAACTTTAAAAACTTCTCCAACACGCCCGAAGGGCGCTTATTATAAACTGTTTTGCGGATGCAAAACTCCGCAACATCTTTCGATTCATAAGTCTTAATACTTTTAATCAAATCACCATCCCATAAAACGGCATCAACCGTGGAACCTCCGAAATCTAGAGAAATAAATTTCATGACTAAAATATATCAGATACCATTGAGGAAGTCCTGCAAAATACCCTTTTGACTGCAATTATGAATTTTACGCTACAAACGGTTCGACGCTCCTTGCTGTATCTTCTTTGATACAGCCGCGTCGCGTCTTACCGTTTTCGCTATAAAATTCATAATTTCGTAACCAAAATCGTATTTCGCAAGACTTCCTTGACTTTCACCACAGATACAAAATAGAATGTTGTTCGTGTTTTTTAAGACTTAACAAATAAAAAATGAACATCCCCATCCTGGCGATTATCGCAAGCTTAGTAGCCTTGGTAACCGCAATCTTTTTAGTCGTACGAGTAATGAAAGAGAAACCCGGCACGACAACAATGCAGGAAATCTCCGACTTCATTAAGGAAGGAGCAATGGCGTATCTGAACAGACAGTTCAAAACAATAGCAGTTTTCGCAATCGTTATCTTCTTAATTCTCGGACTCGCGCTTCCAAAAGGAACTTACAATAACAGCTACATGATAGCGACCGGATTCTTGATAGGCGCGGTATTTTCAGCTCTTGCGGGATATATAGGAATGGGGATGAGTGTCCGCGCTAATGTCAGAACGGCAAATGCAGCAAAAAGAAGTCTAAAAGACGCTTTATCGGTTGCCTTTCAAGGAGGCGCAGTCACAGGTCTTTCGGTAGTAGCCCTATCACTTCTAGGCGTTTCAGGATTTTATT
>JBAYGX010000140.1:0-3028 GCA_041666465.1 Candidatus Altimarinota bacterium | reverse complement strand
CTTTCATATGAAAAAATCGCTCTATCTCATCTCTATTCTATCTGTCATTTTCTTAACCGGTTGCGGTACCACGGCAATTACTCAAGATATGCCTCTTGATACAACCGGAACCCCACAGTACGCTCTCGTCTCTTTCTTCGATGCTCTTAGTACAGGTCAATTTGAGAATGCTGTGGAATTTTTTGATTTCGAAGGGCATGGCGAGTGGGTATATAGCTCTAGCGACGATCCCGCTCAAATACTTGAAGACTACTGCGCGGCAACCGGGACTTGCTTGCGTGCGGAAGTTCTTGCAACGAACGAGGTGAATGGCGATGAATATACATTAACAGTTCAGTTTTTTAATTCCGATGGAAGTATTTATATCGCCGGTCCATGCTGTGGCGCAACAGAAGAAGAAATGCCGTCACAAGATACATTCGAATTCACAGTCAAAAAAATCGATGGGGTCTTCAAGGTGACGACTGCGCCGTTGTATAGACCTTAGCAACTACGAGACGGGATCCGCCAAATCCTCAAAATCGCATGATCTTCAGCTCCACCTAGCTTGCTATAAAACCCATACTCCAGTACTATTCTAGTTACTTTTAACCCCCACATATGAAAAAATGCTTACTCGCATTTGCGGTCGTTTTGCTTATATCAGGATGTTCTACAACACCTGAAGTCAGTCAGAACATAGAAACATTGGATCCAATTGAGACAGTCGATGCCGTTGATTCGGTAACTCTGAAGTTTTTTACATTCACATTACCATCTGGATGGAAATTGATTTCACAAACAGATTCTACTGCGAAAATTTCAATCCCAAACTATGAAAGCTACGAGCTTTCATTAGACATGAGTTTAATTCAATCATTCGACGAGGAAAGTGCTCCGACCTCAGAGGATACAGTAAAGACAACTGATGAAGGTGTTCAGATTTATAAGATTGGTTGTGGTGGAGTATTTGACTGTGGAAATTTGGCTGCATTCGGTGATGTTTTTGAATATACTTTTGATATTGAAAGTACTGAGCCGGTTCCAGCAGATTTGGATGGTGTATGGGCGCCAAATAGTTCCGTGAGCCATGATGATATTGATGCATTTATAGCGACCGTGAAACCAACTTTCGGTTCTGATTGGGCAATGCTCGATCAGGGTGATTTTACATTATACGCTCCTTCAGGTTGGTTGTTAACGCCTGAACAAGGAATTGATTCCTATGTTGGGACTGTTTCAGGTAATGGAATAAATCTGAAATACGCTTATGGTGATAATGTAGCTGCTTTATCGAGCGATTCCGAGTATGTTGCATCAGAATATAGCGTGACCAATGACACATTCAATAGTCAGATGGTTACAATTTATACACCAAAACTATCCGGTACGGGCAATATGGAAATTTATTTTGAATCTCCTCGTGGTGAAGGAAATTTCATCTTGTTTGGTGAAAATTTAACTTCCGATCAGGAAGCATTGGCACTTCAAATTTTTGATACTATTAACTTCAAACAATAACACGACCTATTATATAAATAATAGCCAAATCGAACTTGCCCCAATAATAGCAATAGCCGCAACAAGGAATTTCAAGGCGAATTTACGGCTTCCTTGCATGTAAGAGTAAACAGTCTTGCTTAATAGATTGGTGGCGTTAACAAGCAGGAATGTGACGAACGCGAACTGGAAAGTAATCGTCTTGCCGGCCATTTCAGCCAAGGTCACCAATATTGCATCCAATCCGGCAAAAGAAGCTATAACCGAGCTGATAACGAATCCGGATTGTCCGAATAAAATTAAACAAATCTTTGTTGCGATTTTGACAACAATCAATATGCCGGCGAATTTAAGCGCAGGCATTAATGAAAATATTTTCACGGGCTTTTTATCCTGTACGGCGGCGGTTGTTTTCGGTTCTTTTTTGTTTAAGAAAATTATGGAAATCAAACCAGCGGTAAAAATCATAATTAAAACGCTTGGTGCGATTGATATAAGCCATTTCGGATTAAGAGGTCCGACAAGCAGGAATATCTGTAGGAAACTTGCCAAATTCGCCAAGATTGCGGCACCCAACAAATGGCTTGCGAAGCCGGAATTCTTACTCTTTTGAGCCAACGATTGAGTCGCGGAAGTCGAAGAAACGAAACCGGCAATAAAACTTGTGAGCGCGAAGCTTTTTTTATTTCCAACAATTCTACCCAAAATATATCCAAAAACATCAATACCGGTTATAAGCACGACCACCATCCAAATTTTTCTCGGATTTATTAAATCCATAGTACTGAATTGCCCCAAGTCGATATTTAATCCGCTCAAAATCGAAGGCAAAACCGGAAGATTTTCCAGCTTATAAGCGACATCCGGCAAAAACGGCAAAACGACCAACGCGATAATCGCATAACTGATGAAAGACTGTAATTCTTTTCTCGAAATGCCGGCAACTATTTGCTCGGTTGTGGATTTCAGAGAAAGGATGAACATCAATATGACAAAAACCGCTACGGTGATTTGCAGTGGAATAATTTCCAATACCAATAGAAGCCCAATCAAGAAAGTCGTAATGACAGATAATTCAGTGGTGATCCCGAAATCATGGTTGGTGGAAGATCCGACGACATAATAAGAAATCAATAAAATCAAAAATCCCCCGGCTAACAAAAGCGCCAAAGAAGAATAACTATTCGTGAAAAATACGCCTGCCAAAGCGCCGAGTAGGGCAATCAAAGAATAAGTTCGCATGCCACCAATACTTCCATCGCCTTGATTGCTACTTTCTCTTTCCAATCCGATTGTTGCGCCGAAAACGATTGAGAGAAGTAGTTTAGTGAATAGTCCGGTGAGCATATTGAGAAGTTTATAAATTGAAATCGCTAAAATTGTATTTCAGTTTCACGGAAAAACAAAATAGAAAAACACGCTGTCTCGTGTAAGAAATCGTAGCGTTGTATACACTTTTCAGCGTGACAATAATTTAGCGAATAAGGCAAGAAACTTTGGATAAAATGTGGTTGAAAAGATCACATAAACCAAAGTTTCTATGCATAAG
>JBAYGX010000139.1:0-3037 GCA_041666465.1 Candidatus Altimarinota bacterium | reverse complement strand
TGATATTCAGGAAAATTTATATCAACAAGCTCTTAAATATCGAAAAGACAATACTCGTTCGGCCGACAATTATGATGAATTGAAAAAAATACTTGAAGAAAACGGGGGGTTCATCTTGAGCGGATGGTGCGGAAGTGAAGCATGTGAGACAAAAATTAAGGATGAAACGAAAGCGACAATACGAGTTATTTCCGAGGAAAAATGCGATGGAAAATGTATCATGTGCGGAGAAAAAGCGCAGAAGAAAGTTTATTTTGCGAAGGCGTACTAAGAAGTAACTGACAACTAGTAACTTACAACTAACAACTTGCAGCTATGAAAAAATTATCGAAAATCATTCTGTCTTTATTCTTGATTTCGTTGTTTCCTACAGCTTTTGCTTCCAGTACCGGACCTACGGCTTCGATAAGCGTATCTCCGAGCACAGGCTCTCTTGAAACCGTTTTCGTTTTTGATGCGTCCGCTTCGATAGACAGTAGAGGGTTCAATAATACGCTTGAATACAGGTGGAGTTTTGAGTCGGGAGTGGAAGAGTGGACAGATTGGGATACCGACTCCACAGTCACTTATCGATATACATCAGATGGGACAAAAGAAATTAGAGTTGAAGTCCGAGATGAAGATGGCAATACCGATCAAACCTGGACAGAAGTTAATGTTGAAGAAGATTTTCCATATGAAGCTGATTTTTCAGTGGATCCGGAAGAAGGGACTACGGAAACAACTTTTAATTTTGACATAACCGTTACAAGCAATGTTTCGGTATCTTTATCCGATTTCGAATACAGATGGGATTTCGAAGGAGATGGCGAATGGGACACCGGTTATACAGGTTCTGAAACGATGGAACATGTTTATGGCACAAGTGGAACTTACAACCCAACTTTGGAAGTTTCCATCCCGGATGGCACAGTTATGACAATCAGCGGATATGAAACCAACTCCGCTTCTAGCGGAGGATCAATAATTGTCACCTCGGAATCAAACGAACCTGAAGCTTCCATAAAATATTTCCCTACAAGCGGAACTGAAGACACCAGGTTTTATTTTTCCGCCGAAGACTCTTTCGACAGCGATGATTATTACGATCTTGAATACAGATGGGATTATCAAGGCGATGGGATTTTTGATACGGATTGGTCTGATGAAAGTGATACGGATTATAAATATGGAGTTGAGGGTAATTATGAAGTGATTTTACAAGTTCGCGACAGCGACGAATATACCGATGAGGCACGAGTAGATATAACGGTTGCAGATGTGGGATTCCCTCCCGAAGCCAAGTTTTCGGTCACTTCCGACAGTCAGCTTGCCGATAAAGATGTCGGTACAACCGCAACAAATTTCACTTTTAATGCCAGCTCTTCTTCCGATAACGAAGATGGCGTAAGCTCTCTCCAAGTGAGATGGGATTATGAGGGCGACGGTGAATGGGATACAAGTTATTCGGCTACAAAATATGCGTATCATCAATATCTTGAGACCGGAGAATATGAAGTCACATTGGAAATTATGGATAATGATGGGAACACTTCAACGGTAACTTATCCGATACGAGTCATAGAAAACACAGCACCTAACGCTTCTTTTGAAGTGAGTCCGCATGAGGCCACTCCAGGTGTCGAGTTTGAGTTTGATGCCGGAGCTTGTTCGGATGATCAATACAAACCGTATTATCTTGAAGTGAGATGGGATTACGAAGGTGATGGGACTTGGGATACGGATTTTTCAACAACAAAATCGACTTCGCATTATTATGACGAATCAGGAGAATATGATGCAACTATTCAGGTGAGAGATCCTGAAGGACAAACCGCAGAGGCAAGCGAAGAAATAACCGTACTATCAAATTCCGCTCCTGTTGCCGATTTCACAGTGTCTCCGGAGGAGGGAACTTATTCAACAAATTTTTATTTTAACGGATCCGATTCTTATGACGGACAAACAGGCGATTCGAACTTATGGTACAGATGGGATTTCAATTATAACGGCACAAGTGATTTAACTTACGATACCAGCTGGACTCATACCCCAACCGTTTATCATTATTTTTCCACTGATGAAGGTGTTGGAGATATAAATGTAAAACTTGAAGTAAAGGATGAGGACGATGAAATTTCTTCAACCGTACAAAGTGTTTATATCCATTGGGCATCTTCTTATCTTGAAGAATTAAAAGATGCCGGAATTATGCGCGGTTATTCAGGTGATATGAAACCGGATCAGAATATAACTCGCGCGGAATTGCTTAAGACTGTTCTTGAGGGTGTCGACACGGATATGAACGGCATGACTTATAAGGGATATTTCAGTGATGTTAAAAGTAGCGATTGGTCTTGGAAATATGTCGAAAAAGCTTATGAGATGGGGATTATTACAGGATATACTGATGGGACATTTAAACCGAACCAAAATATCAATCGCGCAGAGGCTTTAAAAATAGTGCTTGAAGGATTTGAGATTTGGATTGATACCGATTTCGAAGACAATGTGTTTGATGATGTAAATTCCGATGCGTGGTATTTCGATTATGTTATGACCGCATACAACAATGAGCTTGTAAGCGGATATGACGATGGAACATTCGGACCGGATAATTACATGACTCGCGGCGAGGCAGCCAAGGTCGTTTGGACTGCTATGGAATAAAAGAAGGCAGAATTACAGATGTGGAATTGAGAATTGGTATTACTGAATAGATTTCCACAATCCATCAAAAATAACCTTCTGAGATTTCGCCAATTCGGTATTGAGAATTTCTATACCTGAAACTTGAGTTTGTCCGTACGAAATCATATAAATTTTATCCTTACAAGTAATCGTATCGGAATTAAATGTCATACCTTTTGGCAGGATTTTAATCTGATGATTTTTTGAATTAAATTTATTTTTATACTCTTGTGCATCTTTGCTATAAACAATAAGTTCCTTTGCCTTACCGTGATTCTTTTTTAGAGCTTCCGGTATTTTAAAATGATATTCGGGCATTACTCGTTTCACATCTTCAGGGTTGAAAAAACCATAAAACTCTTTTTCC
>JBAYGX010000138.1:0-3039 GCA_041666465.1 Candidatus Altimarinota bacterium | reverse complement strand
GCTGTATTTCCGGCCATTGTGACCACAATATACTGTAAAACTCTTGAATTTACAAGGGTTTTGTTTGATAATTTGGTGTTTTTAAAGTAACCTAATCTAGATCGTGGAGGCGTGGCCGAGTGGCTGAAGGCAGCATCCTGCTAAGATGTTAGGGGGGAAACTCCCTCGAAGGTTCGAATCCTTCCGCCTCCGCAGTTTAGGTAAAAGTATCGTACCAACCGAGAGGCCCATGCCTCTAGCGCAATCTTAATATCCAATCTTTCAGAAAGGGATTTTATTCTCTCGATTGCTATTTAATAAATCGGCGTATTTTTTACTTACTTTTTCGAATTCACTCTCTAGACCAAACTTAAAAACTTCGTTGGCGTTTTCAAGTATTGAGAAAAAGAAATCGAAGTCTGTAATTAAAGAGTGTTCTATGAGATTGGTCTTTGCGCCAACGTCGATCGCAAGCGACCCATCGCTTTCCTCTTTAAAATACTCATTGATACTCCGAGATTCAGAATGTGAAAGTATGCATTGAAGTTTATATACGGTTCTGTAGGCCTCCTCCCTGCCAACCTCTTCGGACATCTTGGCGATTGATTTATCAGACCAAGTAAATGGTTTTTCATAGTTTTCCTTAACTTCATCGTAGGCAGTTTGTATGCGTTGAAAAACCTCCGGCGTAGCTCGCTTGTCCTTCAGAAGTTCTGGCTTGGTAGCAATATGATCGTAAAGCTTTTTCCGAGTTATATGATCGTATTCCATATATCTGGTTAATCTCTGGTCTGTTTTATCGGCAAGGATATACAAGAAAATTATCATCAATTCAAAAAGTGTTCTGCTTAGCATGAAGGCGTCTTCGCCGAAACCATTTTTGCAAAGTAATACAATCGCTTCGTGAGTTCTACGTCCTTTCGCAATAATAAAAGTCGTAAACAATTGCTTCGGCTCTGAGTAGTTAAGACCAGATGCCAATTTATTATCCAATAAAGCATCTAGTTCATTATTGAGCAATATAAGATCAGAAAAAATATTAGGCATATAACAATTCCTTAACCGGTTTAAACCCACATCCCGTAATAACGACTCCAGTAATTTTCATACCAAAATTATCTTGCGAAAACGTCGAACTAGCAAGTTCTAGGCCCCAACCTCCCTGCCTCAGTTATCAAATTTGAACGACCCCCCAAGAACCCTTATACTGCTTGCATAGTCAAAGTTCTAGACTGGGACACACCGCCAATTAGGGAATGAAGTTATTGAAATAAATTTATGAAATTTGCAATTGTTAACGATATACATATTGGCGATTACCGACAGTACGATGGTATATATCGCAAAGCCACTCCCCACGCAGAAAAGCTTTTAAAAAATTTCGTTCATAAGATGAATAAGACTTTTAAGCCGGACTTTGTCGTACAGGGAGGTGATATGATCGAAGATGCTAATTTAATAATAGACAAGAGGAACTACAAAAAAGGTATTGCGATTTTGTCGAAACTAAGATGCCCTGTTTATCACCTCGTAGGTAATCACGAACTTAAATACCTTCCAGAGAAATTTTTAAAAGAAACTCTTGACTATAAAAAACTATATTTCAGTTTCGACGAGAAAAATTTCCGCTTTATTTTTTTATTCGCAAAACGATTCTACCCATCAAAAGAAATTAAATTAGATAATGCTCAACTAAAATGGCTAATGAAAAGAGTAAGAACTGATAAGAAAATAATCATCTTTTCACATTACTCGCTCGTTCCTGTAAATACTCGCGGAAATTTCTGGTTTAGCACAAGACCCGATTTAACGTTTATCAAGAATCATCGCGAATTCCTGAAAATAATTAAGGGCAGAAATGTTAGGTTGGCTTTTAACTTTCATCTTCATTGGAACAAAAAGCAGATTCAGAATGGCGTTCCTTATATTACTACTCAGTCGTTAGTTGAAAATACTTCTGGCAAAATAGAAGGTCCTCCTGCAAACGCATTTACATTGGTAAATTTGGATAATGACTTGGCATTAGTAAAGGTTTTAGGAAAAGATAGTGCAAGCTACAGAATAAAAATATAATAAATTGATTTAAAAAAAGAGGGCCCAATTCACTATGGAACTGGGCCCGACTTCACAAAATGGATTGAGACGAATCTCTATCCTTTGCTTCCTGATTGTTTGATAAATTGGAGGGTTTCTCCAGCCACCAATACCCGATCGTCATCGACTGTCTCATCGCCAATGACAGCGAGAGCGGTCGGAGCAATATTCAAAACATCGGCAAGACGATCTCGAACATCACCAACCGTAAGCTCTTCATTCTCGACGAGCTGTACTGGTTGATTGTTCGCACCGCATTGAACGGTGATTTCGTTTTTTTCCACGCTACTTCTCCTTCTGGTTAAATAATTAGTTTTGGTTTGCGCAAAACAGCATTTATCATCCCCGTTGCAAGATCAAAATACTGCTCAGAGTATACTAATTTTCCCTGCCCCGTCAAGAATTTTGACACCATCCAAAATGCTGAGAGCATAAGAACGGCGACGGTGAGATTGGTAAAAATAAGTTGCGGAACTCCGCTTTTCGCAAGCTCTTCACAGCTCATATCGGCTGGATTTCTGTCTTTTGGATCTACTATCTCCGGATGCAGATGTGTAAGCGGTGGAGTTATGTCCTTACCCTTGCTTCTAACATAGACTTGAACATTACCGTCTGTTAATTCATTCCCCCCTGAAATTAACACTATCTCATCAAGAGTTGAACAATGGTTAGAAACCAACTTGCGAGTCGCGTGATTATCAACCCCCAACAATACTACGTCACCAGAGTTAATCATAAAGAAAATGTTCTCCTCGGTGAGATAGTGTGGTTTTGGCTCGATAGAAAGATCGGGGAAATCTCTGTTCATTCGTTCCGCGCTTACTTCAGCTTTATTGCCAACATCTAGAAATTCCTGCCGATCGGCATTCTCGGCCTGGTAGTGGTCTCCATCGATAACAACAACTTGCGCCTTGTCTTTTGTAGCAAGAGCATTAAGGTGACGGCACAACGGAGACATTAAATTGC
>JBAYGX010000137.1:0-3155 GCA_041666465.1 Candidatus Altimarinota bacterium | reverse complement strand
TAATTTCGGCAACATCCGTTATAAGGGCGAAGTTGTAAATCATCAATGGAGCAAGTCCGCCGAGTTTGAGCAAATGGCTCAGGATTATATCCGTAAATTTATTACGCCTGACATTACTTATTTCTCTGCGATCAGACCTTTTTATGAAATTCGTGTCGTTGAAATGTTTTTGAAATATCCGAAATATTTTTCAACATTCTCTAGCTGTAATCGAAATTTCAGAATACAGAAAAAGAGGCCTGGCGGCCTGTGGTGTTGCGAATGCCCTAAGTGTGCGTTTTTATTTGCGATGATGTCTGCATTTCTTAACCGAAATGAAATTGTAAAAATTTTCGGGAAGAATTTATTTGAAGATCGCGATTTACTCCCTATGTTTAGAGATATTTTGGGTTTTGGGAAATTGAAACCTTTTGATTGTGTTGGGACTTTTGAGGAAATGCGTGCGGCTTTTTGGATGGCCAGAAATAATTTTAAAAATGATTTGGCGATAAAAACTTTTCTACCGAAAATTAAAAACGGAGATGCGCTTCTTAAGAAAGTTTTTCGCACAACCCCTTCTCCAACCGTACCTGCAAAATTCCAATTCTTGGGCATGAAAAAAGCGTTAATTCTCGGATACGCAAGAGAAGGCAAGGTCACGCATGAGTATTTGAAAAAAAATTATCCGAATTTGGAAATTGGCATTGCGGACATGAGTGATGGGAAGAATTATTTGGATAAGCAAAATGGTTTTGATATTGCGATTAAAACGCCCGGCATAAATAAAAGTCTTGTGAAAATTCCTTACACGACCGCAACAAATATATTTCTCTCGCAGGTTCAGGGAACTCTCACGATTGGCATCACCGGAAGTAAGGGTAAAAGCACAACGACTTCTTTGATTTATTCGATACTGAAAGAGACTGGCAAGCAAGTGCATTTACTAGGAAACATAGGATATCCTATGTTAGAGGCTCTGCTTGGCAAGATCGGGCGAGATGATATTTTCGTGCTGGAACTTTCCAGTTATCAACTCGATGACATTAAATTTTCACCAAATATTGCAGTCGCTACGAATTTGTTTCCGGAGCATATGGATTTTCATGGCGGAGTTCGCGAATATTACGGCGCGAAAAAGAATATTGTTGCGCATCAAAAAGAAGGAGATTTTTTCGTATATAATTCCGGCATAAAAGATTTCAGGAAATGGGAAACTCCGGCTAAAAAAATCCCGTCCGATAAGAAATTGGCATTTAAGGGCTGGGATATACCGCTTTTGGGAGAACACAACAGAAGTAATTTGCAATTAGCGTATGCGGTTGCAAAAATTCTAAAAATACCCGATTCAACTATCCAACGAGCGGTTGCGAAATTCAAACCTCTGGAACACAGACTTGAATTTGTCGGAGAATTTAAAGGAATTAGATTTTATAACGATGCTCTTTCTACTGCTCCGGAATCTACAATCGAGGCTATCAAGGCGATCCCGAATATAGGAACTATTTTCCTTGGCGGTGAAGATCGCGGATATGATTTTTCCGAATTAAGAAAAGTTTTGAAAAAATATCGCATAAAAAATATTGTTCTTTTCCCGGATAGCGGCAAGCGAATTCTCGAATCGCAAAACGGACTTAATATAATTGAAACCAGAAGCATGAAAGAGGCTGTCGCGTTTGGATATAAATATACGAAAAAAGGACAGGCGTGTTTGTTATCAACGGCTTCGCCGAGTTATGGGGTGTGGAAGAATTACGAGGAGAAGGGTGGGGAGTTTAAGAGAGAGGTCGGAAGTCGTAGGTCGTAAGACTTATGACCGAACTTGACAGGCGTCCATTCTGGTGCTATAAATCGCCTTCTTGCTATCTCCGAATTTGGATAGCTTAAATAACAGGCGATATGGCTGATTTTGAACATAATCCTTGGTTGTTAAAACTAGGCGTTGATGCAAAAATAACACCCTCTGGTGAAGTAGGTATTGTTGAAGTGAATGGACGAAACTCGGGTTTAGCCGGTATGTGTTTGTTAGGTGATGCTCGTGTTCGCCGTAATACCGAAGCTAGACTTTCATTAAGCTATTTGGCTGGTTTTGAAGATAGTTTGGAAAGCCACCTTTTAAGAAATGGTGAAGATACCGGATTAATCCAGTCCGCTATAAGATTATCTTGCTTAAATGCTTCGACTATTGAATGCTCGCGATTTGTTGGTCACGAAAGTTGTAAAGATGAACGCGAACGGTTAGCTTTTACATATATAATTAACAAATTAAGACATTACTGCTTCTATCTTTCTGCGCATGTAAGCGAAGATCAATCTGGTTTCCCTATTTTGTCCCGATATGGAATTGCAACTTTAGGATTTAGCGATGGTAAATTCATTTTTGTAGTAGATAAGAATTCCGCGGAGTTCAAAGAGGTATTGCGAAAAATATTAATCGATCTCGAATCCACTGATTCAGCGGATGTATCAATTCTAAAAAATAATATACATGTAATTGATCTAGATGTGCCTGACGAGGAACTATATGCGCATGGCGAGTATAATTTTATGCCGCAACACCCAGCTCAAGTTGAGCATAATTTGGGAGATAAGTCCCTGACAAAACCATTTATCCCGCCAGAAAACCAGCCCCCGTATATGATCTGGGCCGGTTCTGACAGCGAAGTTGATAGATTTGTCGGAACCTTGTTCGCCGATAATCCATCGCGCTTGATTGATACAAGTCGTGCCCCGTTTGTTGTTGTAAAAAAATTCACTGGGGCACACGGGGATAATGTTAAGGTAGTTGATGTTAGTTCGCCGCAAGGATTAAAAGATTTAAAACAATATCTACAAACTCTCCCTCCGAACCAATTCCTGATTGAAGGGTATATTTATACGGACGGAGTTCTTATCGATAATCGTCGTCATGACTATTGCGCAAGAGTGTTGCTACTTTTCGGCGTAGGGTTTACGGGTATGCAATCCTGCGAGATGTTGTTTCAAACAGGATATTATAGAGCTGCGCCCAAGCCCTGGGATACGGCTTCTCAAGATCCAAATATGGCCTGTAAGGCTAATTTAACTTCGAAAGAAAGAGATGGACGCGCCATCCCTATGCCCATACCGGACGATGCATTAAGGCAAATTGCTAATGTCGGACATCAAATTGCCTGCAATTTAGTTTCCAATTAAATTTT
>JBAYGX010000136.1:0-3159 GCA_041666465.1 Candidatus Altimarinota bacterium | reverse complement strand
GCGCCCTACCGATGGCTTCCACCTGGGCGAGAGCCTTGATGCCGAGATAGAAAGCCGGTTTCATACGAAGATGGTTGTCCCGGAGAAGATCCAAGAGACTGTTCAGCACGGCTCCCAAACTGATGTCCTTCAGAGGTCGGCTCAGGTTTTGCTCCGCAAACTTTTCCACCTCGGCTTGAAGGAGCATTTGATCCCGAGCAATCCCTTCCTCCGAGAGATCCAGAATTGAACGGGTGGTTTGGGTATGGTTCTTTTCGGCGAGCCCGCTGACCAGAAGAGCGATACTTTCCCGCATCTGTGGGGTAAACTTCCCCATCATCCCATAATCAAAAAGGACAATTCGTGAATCCGGGAGAATGGTCATATTTCCGGGATGAGGATCTCCATGGAAAAAACCATGTTCAAAGATCTGCCGACATTGAATCTCCATCTGATAATCCAGATTAGACCTGCCACAACCGCGGCAACTCCGACAATTATCCCCAGCAAGATTAAGAAATCTCTCATCGCTTGTTTTTTTTGTTTTTAATCCTTTTATTATACCCGAAAATCACTCCTTTGGCAAAGACACTTTTATATGCATCTCTCCTATTTGAGCGTCAGGAAGGGGAGTAGGTGCGCCGGTCATAAGATCTTTTGCCTTCTGATCCTTCGGGAAAGCTATAACCTCTCTGATATTCGGTTCATCCAGGAGAAGCATGATAAATCTATCAAGTCCCCAAGCGATACCTCCATGTGGAGGAGCTCCATAGGAGAAAGCCTCAAGTAAGTGTCCAAATCTTATTTGTGCATCGTCTTTTGAAATTCCAAGCGCATCAAAAATCCTGCTTTGCAATTCCGGATTATGAATCCTGATACTTCCTCCTCCGATTTCAACGCCATTCATGGCAAGGTCATAAGCCTTAGCGCGAACTTTTGCAGGTTCTTTTTCGAGCAAACCGATATCCTCATCTTTCGGACAAGTAAACGGATGATGTGCGGAAACAAGCTTGTTTTCCTCTTTGCTAAATTCAAAAAGAGGGAAATCGACAATCCACGCAAACGCAAATTTATTCGGATCTCGCAACTCCATTTTATCGGCTACCTTAAGCCTTATCCCGCCAAGTGCATTGCAGGCGACACTGAATTGATCAGCAACAAAAAACACCAAATCTCCATCCTCAACCGCGCATCGCTCTTTCATTTTTTCAAGCAACTCAGGCGAGAAAAACTTGGCAATTGCGCCTTTGACTTCCGCACCTTTCCAGATTAAATATCCAAGTCCTTTTGCTCCATAAATTTTTGCAAATTCCTCATAAGCATCTATCTCACTTCTAGGCATTTCGGAACCAGCAGGCACACGGAAAGCCTTAACGACACCACCTTTTTTAATAGTTTCTTCGAACACACGGAACCCGCAACCCGAAACCAAATCCGAAACATCACTAATAGGAAGCTCGAATCTTAAATCCGGTTTATCGCTCCCGTAAACGCCCATCGCCTCATGCCAAGTAAGTTTCTTAAAAGGTTTAAACATAATCTCTTTGTTTGGTGCAACCTCTTCCAAAAGCTCGATCATAACTTTCTCATTTACAGCCATGACATCATTCTCCTCAACAAACGACATTTCGACATCAAGCTGAGTGAATTCCGGCTGGCGATCGCCTCTAAGATCTTCATCACGGAAGCATCTCGCTATTTGGAAATATTTATCCATACCTGCGACCATAAGCAACTGCTTGAGCTGTTGCGGAGATTGCGGAAGTACGAAAAAACTTCCCGGATAAATTCTTGAAGGAACAACATATTCGCGGCTTCCCTCGGGAGTGCCCTTCATCAATATAGGAGTCTCTACTTCAATAAATCCTTCGGCATCCATCAAATCGCGAAGCTTCTTAATAACTTTGTGACGAGTGATTAAGTTCCTTTGCATTCGTGTTTTTCTCAGGTCGAGATACCTGTATTTCAAACGCAATTCCTCATTAACAGGAGTTTCTTGATCTATCTCGAATGGGGGAGTCTTGGCGCGAGAAATTATCTCAACCTTATCGCCAAGCACTTCGATTCCACCTGTTTTAAGGTTCGTATTCTCACCACCTTCAGGTCTCAACCTCACCGTACCTTCAAGTCTGAGAACGAACTCGGGTCTGATTGCCTCAGCCTCTATATGGGCATCTTTATTGTTAGACGGATCAAAAACAACTTGAGTTAAACCATACCTGTCGCGCAAATCTATAAAAATAAGCCCGCCATGATCTCTTCGTCGATTCACCCAACCTGAAAGAGTTACTTTCTCGCCTTTGTTCGCAGTGGTCAATTCTCCGCAGGTGTGTGTTCGGTACATCTATGTGAAGTTAGGGATAAGCGCAAGGAAATGCAGGATGAATTTTCGCATGTCGTAGGATAAAAAACAACAGATAATAGCAATCAGTTAACAGTTAACAGTTAACAGCTATCGGCTTTCAGTTTTCAGCTCCGACAGCTGATTGCTGACAACTGTTAGCTGTGAGCTGACAGTTGTTCAATCTCCTTCATCACTTCCGGACTTAATTTAACCATAAACGGCACCTTAACCTTCTTTCCACCTTCACCCCCAATCCTAATCTCCACCATCTTGTCACCGCCACTATTCGCCATAAGAATTTCCTTGATTCGTGGTAATACCCCAACCTTAGACTGATCAACCTCTATAACGAAAGGACTACCGGAAGCCTCCTCGTAATCCTCAACCACTACATCCTCAATAACTTCCTCGGGAACAACCGCCTCTTTATCGGAACCTCCAAACTGCTCCATCGACAACTTCTTAACAATCCTAGCCGCCTTCTCTTCAGGATCAAAAAGTCCATCACTCTTCGCATTTGAGATCATCTTATCGAGCGAAACCACCTTCGCCTCATCACACGCGAACTGAATATCACCTCGTTTGTTATCGATTCGCCCGCCCATAACAACAAGCGCATCTTCTTCAAACACATGCCCATATTTTTGGAACTGTTTAGGGAAAATTATGCAATCGACTCTTCCAACCGGATCCTCAAGAATAAACGAAGCCATATAAGTACCACTCTTGGTCGTAATCTTTCTATAAGAAGTAACAATTCCAACCATCGTAATTCTTTTTCCCATCATTTTTTTATCAACCTGATCAACCAAAACGGCCTTCTTTTTAATATACTT
>JBAYGX010000135.1:0-3204 GCA_041666465.1 Candidatus Altimarinota bacterium | reverse complement strand
TCGTTTTAGCATTACCGGTTTCTTGATTTTCCCAAGTTCTTTTAATAGCGTGAAATTCTGCATATTTCTTGCTCCGACTTGGAAAATATCTGTGTATTTACCGATGACATCTATTTGGCTTGCGTCCATGACTTCCGTTATTACGATCATGTTGTTTTCATCTGCGGCTTTTCTGATCATTTTTAAGCCCTTTTCTTCATGACCTTGGAATGAGTATGGAGTTGTTCTCGGTTTAAATGCTCCACCTCTTAAGATTTTCGCGCCTGATCTTGAAACTGCACGGGCTGTTAAGCTCATCTGTTCTTGGCTCTCGATACTGCAAGGTCCGGCCATGATTGAGAGTTCCTTTCCGCCGATTTTTACTCCATTGATGTCTATGACAGTATCCTCGTTTTTGGTTTCGCGTGCGGCAAGTTTGTAAGGTTTCAGTACCGGCATTACATTGCTGACGCTTGGGAGTGCACGGAGATGAGCTATGTCTAAAAGTCGTTCATCGCCGATTACGGCGATTACTGTGCGTTCCGTGCCGTATAACGGGACCGGTTTGAACTTCTGTTCTTCGAGTTCCTTGATGATGTGTTCGATGTGCTCTTTCGGAGCAAATCTTTTCATTACGATAATCATGGGAGGTGATAGGTTATAGGTTGTAGGTTTAATGAGATTGCATACGCAATCGGGCTTATAGTATTGGCCGTTCGCTCGTTTACAACTCGCTACCGGCCTGATAAAGATATTGCTTCTCGTTCGTTTGTGCAAATTTTTGTGTTGTGTGTGTACCCATGTTTTTTTTGGTTAAAAAATAAAAAGACCTCACGTGTTTGCATGAGGTTTGGGTCTTAAGTAAGCTAAATCCTCATGCTAGAGATTAAAGTAAAAATAAGCCCAGAAGGATTGGCTTCCGTTTGTTTGCACTGAATTGTGGCTTATTCTTTGCATGTGGAGTTTTCTTATGTATATTTTTTACAGCTAAATTTCATACAAGTCAAATTTTATCGTGAGAGGAACGGCTGGTTCCTTTCACGTGCTCTCCTCCGAGCTGTTGTTCGTAAAATAGCTTTCGCAAAGGGACGCGAAATGATAATTTGGGACCCAGCGAGACCCAAACCATCATTTCGCGCTGTCAGCTCAAGCTATTTTGCTCACCTTGAAATTAATGACCTACGACTTATGACTTATGTCTTGCAAGATACCCATGCACATCTCGATTTTCCCGCTTTCGATAAAGATAGAGAAGAGGTGATTGAACGAGCGCGAAAAGCCGGTATTGAGAAAATTGTTTGTGTCGGGTGCGATTCCGCTTCGTCCGACAGGTGTATAGAGTTGGCTCATAAATATGATTTCATAGATGCTTCAATCGGAGTTCATCCGTCGGATGCTGATAAGTGGAATACGGATTTGGCGAATAAATTTATTGTTCAAGCAAAAGGTGATAAGAAAGTAGTTTCTATAGGTGAGATAGGTTTGGATTATTTTCATCTGACGCATCCGAAAGAATTACAAAAACGAGTGTTTCGTGAGCAGTTGGAATTGGCGAAACAAGTTGGGTTACCGGTGTGTGTGCATATGAGAGAGTCCGCTTCTGATGTTTATGATGTTTTAATTGATTCCGGGATCGAAAGAGTTACTCTTCATTGTTTCAATGAAGGGCTTGAGTTTGCGGAAAAAGCGTGGGCTAGGGGATGGGTGCTCGGTTTTGGCGGGACTATTACTTATCCGAAAAACGAGGCGCTTAGGAAGGTTGTTGCGGTGTGTCCTTCCGAGTTGTTTGTACTCGAAACAGATTGTCCGTTTTTACCTCCGCAAGGGCATAGGGGAGAAAGGAATGAACCGGCGTATGTTGTGGAGGTGGAGAGGGTGGTGAGAGAGGTGAGGAGTTAATCTTTATAGCTTTTTTTGTCAGTACATCCGTTTCTTGCAGGAATTTTTTTTGGTTTATTCTGTTCTCGTCTTGCTTTCGCTATTCCTCTTTGTTCTTCTCGTGCTGTTTTTCTTCTGTCTAATCTTTTCTCTTTGGTTCTAGGTGTTTTTTCTTTTCTTTTCTTCTTTTTTTCTGATGTTAAAGCCCTTAATGTTTCATTTGTTGTTGTTGTCCAAATAGCTTGCGCGCTTGATATTACTGTTAATGCATATATCTCATCTCTCAATGGAGATGATTCTAAATCTTTTCGACTTACCAATCCTATAATAGCTGTTATTGACGAGGCAATTTCGGAACTTATTCTAGATATTGTTTTTTGACTTAATAGTCCTGTTCGCATTGAATCTTGTATGTGTTTTCTTATGCCTCTTAATATTTCTTGTATTTCACTGTGTAAATCATTTGATGTCGCTTCTGTTCCCTGTGCTTCCAAGCTTAAGTCAAAGATTTCAGCTGGGGTTAATTCTAATTCTTGATGTATTTCTAATCCCATTGCAATATCTTTAAATTCGAATCCACATTCTTTTAATAAGTGGCTAATTGCTATGATTAGAATTTTTCTTGTTTCTTCTTGGAGTTCGTTTTTGAGTCTTTCTCTTGCGATTGCGTTTGACATGATGATTTTTTAATTTAAATTACTCAAAATATTTATTTGGAGTGGTTGTGGTAGTCGTATTGTGTCAGGTAGTTGCCTTTCTGTCAAGTTTATTTCGAGAGTCCCATCTTTTCCGCCTGTTTCAACGCTTCCTTAAGTCTTAAATTCTCAATTATATCTCCCGTTAGGCTCATCTCGCCGATTGCTATGCGGTTTTTAGGGATTGGCATCCGTCTATACGACGAAATCAGAGCTTCTATTACCGCTTGGTCTGTGATTGGGTCGCGGACGCGAATTCCTCCTGTTACATTTATATAAACATCATAGTTGTTCAAATCGACTTTGAAATGTTTTTGCAAGACGGCGATTAGGAGGTTTAGGCGGTTTAGGTCGTAGCCCGAAGTGGTTCTTTTTGGATAGCCGAAGTGAGTTTGGGTTACGAGGGCTTGAATTTCCACGACGATTGGGCGAGATCCTTCGATGATTAGGCTTAAGATTGATCCGACTTTGTCTTCTGTTCTGTGGGTTAGTATTTCTTCCGATGGGTTCGGGCATTCTTCGAGTCCTTTTTCAGACATTTTGAAAATTCCTATTTCGTTTGTTGAACCGAATCTGTTTTTAGATGTTCTTAATATGCGAAGTTGTTGATAGCGATCGCCTTCGAATTGAAGGACTGTGTCGACCAAATGTT
>JBAYGX010000134.1:0-3215 GCA_041666465.1 Candidatus Altimarinota bacterium | reverse complement strand
TTCGTAAACCTGCATTACCCCTTCTTTTCCTTCATGGAATTTTACTTTTGGGGTAATACTTAAACGGTTTTCCAGATTTTCCAATTCGGGTAATTTCTTTCCCAGCATAACAAGTGTTTGTTCAAGCTGTTTCTCTTTCGATTCGAGTATGTTTTTTAGATTTTCAACAGGTATGCATCTGACATATTTGATATTTTTTTGCTCAAATTCTTCCACCAAATGAAGTGCTTTCAAACGATCCAATATTACATACATGGACGACCTTGGGACTCCAACAAATTTAGCGATTATACTTATCGGTTGCGCACCCAATTCAAGCATTTTCAGAAACGCTTGCATCTCCTTCTCCCCCGCCCCAAGACTTTCAAAAAGTTCTTTCATGCCTGTTGTCGTAAAATGTTGACAGCTTAATTGTAGCACTTGCAACGGATTGAAACAAGCCTTTACTTACATTGATACTGTCGTACGGTATTGACATACTCTCGTTCTTGTGTCATTCTTACACCTATTTAGAAAAATTTATTTATGAGTGCTGTTGATAAAATATTTGAGGACGGCTGGGAACGATTAAAGCCTTATATCGAAGACCTTGATGTATCACCATCCTTGCCAAAGGATCGTATGCTTGAAATTGGCGAACAAATTCTTGCAGACCATGTCGGCGCCGAACAACATAGGATAACCGTCAGAACTCGTAATTCACTTAAGCGAGGACCTATTGATCCGCGTATTGCATCATGGGCAAGGGTCTCTTCAACTCCCGGCGGTAATCGTGGTTGTTTTTCTTGGATTAAGCCACCGTGTAGTTATGCAAGAGACGGACATCCCTGTCGCGGATGTGGATTATCAGATCCGACTTTTAATGCACAAGCCTCATCTTTTGAGGATCAATTGGCCGCACTTGAAGATGGGCTTTCTCGTATAAATGGAACCGGTATGTTGATAACGACTTTTGAATTCTTACCTGATGGATCTTTTTTGAATGATAAAGAAATCTCACTTCAGGTTAGAAAAGGAATGCTTCGTAAAATATCTCAAGAAAAAAACATTCAAAGAGTCGCAATAGAGGCTCGCCCGGAAGATTGTGATTCTATGAAAATTCGCGAATGCTTATCTAATCTGAGAGAGGATCAGACATTGGAGCTTTATATGGGGTTGGAAAGCACAAACGAAATGGTAAGTCGTGTAATACATAATAAAGGATACGGATTTGATGAATACAAAAAAGCTGTTCGCGGAATCTTGGAAGGACTAACCCCGGATGAGAAAAAGAGATTACATCTGACGGTTTACAACATGGTTAAGCCACCTTATTTAACCGAAGATGAGGCTATTAATTTATCTGTTGAAACCGCACGAGATATAAAAGCTTTTTCACTAGAAGTTGGAATCCGAATAGAGGTTAAATATGAACCTTGCGTTATTACTGAAGGCACATATCAACATTATTTATATCTACAAGGTCGATACACTCCTCTTTCTTATTTCAGCGTCGCCGAGATTATAGCCAGATTATACGAAGAGGGACTTGATGATATGGCGAAATTCGGTCAGCGCGATGATATTGATGATTACGCGATACCCGCAAGAATTGGATCGTTAACACATCCGGGGAAGTTTAGTCGTTTTGATAATGATGTATCTCAAGCTGTTCAGAGATTCAATATGACAAAGGATATTGAAGGATTCAAATTGGATATGAGACGCGCTATTGAGTCGGCGGAATGTAAAGAATGGGAAAATCTTCTTAGCCAACCAAGCACCTTATCAAGAATAGTTACTCCAATCGGATCTGAAGAACTAACCGAAAGAGAAAATTTTCAAGATAAGGTTAGCGGTGTTTGTAATCAAGTGGAAAATATGTCTAGCGAAACACCCGACATTATGACCGGAATCGTGGAATTATTTAGGGAGGCCGGAATTCTTGTACTTATGACAAGAGATCCGAAAGTTGTTGAAGAAATCGATAATATCGGTTTGCTTATTGAGGTCGTCATCGCAAACGAAGAAGGCAATTCACAAAGCGTCTGGATGAAAATTCCTTCTGGATTTATTTAAAATTCTTGATAAAATTAATTTATGAATTGGATATTTTTGGCAATAATTACAGGTGTATCTTTTGGTCTTTATAATTTCCTAATAAAGCTTTCTTCTTCGCATATAGATCAGCTCCTTGGAGCTTTGGTTCTGCAATTGGCCGCACTTGTAATCGGCGGGCTGTTTTTTACGGTAAAATTGATACAAAAACCGATAGAGGTGTCTTCCAGTGGTGTTAAACTAGCTATATTGGCCGGAGTTTTTGTCGGACTGGCTGAAGTTTTATCTTTTTATGTTTTCGCGAAAGGTGCTCCGGCATCGGTTGGAATCCCGATTATTATAGGTACTAGTATTCTTGTCGGATCTTTGCTCGGGATTTTATTTCTGAAAGAGTCTCCAACCATATTCAATTATCTTGGGATTACTCTTGTAATAATCGGAATTGTTTTCTTAGGAATCAAAAAGTAATACCAATTCGCGATTAAAACATTACGAAATATGCGAATTATTTTCTTGTCTTGCAAGGCGCAGCTATCGCAGCGATGCCAGAGTACGGCAAGGCATGAAAAGAATTCGTATTGTTTGTATGATTTTAATCGCGAATTGGTATAAGCAAATCCACAGAGCATTCCGTGCTTGCTTCATGTTCCCCGGTTTCATCACTATAAACCGTATTGAATACGCAATCTTTTACCAATGTACTTTCTCCCGTTGATTTTAAAACATAAACTGTCTGCCATCCACCTGGACCGTCTCCCCCATTGCAAGAATAAACCAAATCCCCTCCCAAATAGCCGTCTATATTACAAAATCCTATATCTCCCGATCCATTGTTGTACTGCTCATCCGTCACGAAATTTTTCTGATTATCGTAAGTCCCTATAATGTTGTTGTATTCTTCGTTACCGGTAACATATAAAACAAAAGATATTTTATCCAAATCCGGATCGTAACAAAGTTGCATATCTGAAATCTCTTCTCTCTCCTGCAAATCTTGCCAATTCGACCCGTTCAAAAATCCCAAAATCATCATTTGCGCAGATGGAATTATTGCCAAATTATAAGTTTTCCTCATCTCCTCCTCGCTATCCGCACAATAAGACGAGTTGGCCAAAACATCTCCAAGGCTCGCATAAACCGTAACCATTTCCGACTCCAAATCGTTTCGCATAGTTTCC
>JBAYGX010000133.1:0-3225 GCA_041666465.1 Candidatus Altimarinota bacterium | reverse complement strand
GATATACAGTTATCAGTAATTCTCATATTTGTCTTTCTTTTAGCCTTTCCAGCTTCTTGTTTTTAATTTCATCCCATAGGCTAAATGGATAAATCATGTGCATTTGTTCAAGCATGATTTCAACGTCAACCATCTCTTCAACAAGCTTGTGTATCGTTACACGTCCACGCCGGAGATGATTGCGAACTGCGGCACATTCACAACATTCTTCCTGTAAATGATCCAGCCTGTTTTCAATTCCAAGCTTCCCAATCACCTGCTGATAAAGCATTCTCTTTTCATCATTATCCATTCTCGATAGTCCTTTCAAATCCGCATTTGCAGATATATATTTTCTTATAATCGGTTGATTCCACGGATTGCTCCATTTCAGATTTACATCTTGGACACGTGCTCATACGTCCACCTTTGTGGGCTCCAGCGTGGACGGTATCTGTAATATCGCAGCTTCTTTTTCTTCGGAGTCCTCAACCTCTTTTGCAAGATCACTGATAGATAACGCGACCTTACCGAGACTACCCATACTTGCACCGACACTGGATAGAACTTCCCGGCCCACGTGCTGATTGTTTGCGTTGATAAGTGCAAGTTCTTTTATTCTGCGCACGGTTTCAAGGCGAAGATTTATAACCTCATCACGCATCTTCATAACGTCAACCATCTTCTTTTCCAGGCACTCTATCTCCGCGCACCATCCCGCTTCGTTTATACTGTGCTGAATCTCTAACGCTTTCAGTTTCCGTGCGGATTCCTCTTCGCACGTGTCCTTCATCACCGCTTCAGCGCGCTCAATCCTGCGTTTAATTTCATCCTTGATTAAGCTGATATGGATGTAATCATTTGAGTGATAGTTTTTAACATACCAATCTGCTGCCAAGATTATATATTGACCTCTGTTTTTCCACAACCAGTATGAAATTTTTTTCAAATTATCTATCATAATACTATTCCCCTGTTAGGATTTCAGATATTTCGTCGTCTTCTATTTCAAGATCCTTGAATAAATCACAATCTTCGTCAATCAAAATATCTTCAAATGATTCCACGTCAGGTAAATCGGCAGGAAATCCACTCATTCTTTTTCTCCGAAACTATTGTATAATTTCATAAGCAAATAAACAGCTGCAATGGAAAACAAAATATAAAACGAAACCGCGATATCAAAACTGTACCTTTTAAGCAGATCGTAAGTTCCATGCATATAATTAATGTAATATTCTGATAAAACGATTATGATTGCAGCCACGAAGAAGCCCACCAGGATATTAGATTTTTTCATTCCCCTTCACCTTTCCCTAGTTTTTTATGAGCAAATACAAAAGCGGATACAACAAGTGCAACATAAAACAAAAACGACCATGCTATATAGTTGTCATTCATCTAAATCACCCTCCCCTTTTATTTTCCAATGTGCTGCCAGCGGTATCGAACCGCCCGAACGTGGGGTATGAACCCACACCATCACCTGATACAGCGACCATGAATCTGTTCCCTGGCCTGTCTGAATGCGCCCACCCTCGTTAGAGAGTATTAGCTGGTGGAAGGAATTGAACCCTCGACAAACTGATTACAGGTCAGTGGCTCTACCGTCTGAGCTACATCAGCATTGTTCCCCCGTTAAGGGGCCTGGTTTCGGGAAAATTAATCCCTTCGCCGCATAATAGTGGGGCTATTCTCCCCTGCGACAACCCTGTTCCGCTTAAGCCTGGATGCGGTGGGATTTTCTTCTGGATGGAGAATTTTGAAATCTCGGCCTCATGGTCCCAGACCACGCGCTCTTCCTCTGAGCTACATCCAGTAATTCTATTGCGCCATTCTTGGCAACATCACACAAACATTACCTGTCATTTCTTTCAGATACGGAAACTTGCTCTTGTGTGTAAACATGATCATGTATTGTGCTCCGCAACCGCCGCACGTTAAATCAGAAGGAAGCTTTGATCGGCAATAGGGACACATTTATTTATCGTATGTGTCTTCAATGTTTTTAACGATAGATGATAGCCTGTCTGCCGTTCCAAATGGAGTTTCATGATCCGATCCATTTGCGATCCTGCTTCCTGGGGTAATTCCGGTAACGTCAAGAGCAATATCAACTGGGAGCAAAACTACATCTTTTATAAATCCTAGTATTCCCATTTGGTTCTCCTTTATTTTTTTACGGAGGCAGGTTTCGAACCTGCGAATCATGGGATCAAAGCCCATTGCCGTACCACTTGGCTACTCCGTAGTGATTAATCCTTTTTAGATACTCCAGGGTAATGGGTAAACAGTAAAGCCCACTTAACCCTTATTTTCCAAATCAATCTTCGCATTAATCTTGCCTAAAGAATAATCCTTACGTTCCGAAAACTCTTCTTTTTTACCCCTGTTCCAATCCTGGACTGGGCGAAAGTATCCGACAACACGTGAATATATTTCAGCGGGAATTTTTTTATTTCCCAAAATGGACAACCTTGAAATTGTTTTTTACTGCATCACGTTTGAATTGCGAATATGCACCGGAATTTGTTCGCATTATTGCAAATTTTTTCAAATGAAGTTCTTCTAAAAATCTATTATACTTTGCTTCAAGATATCTGAGGTATTGGTAATGCTGCGGGTTTTTAAATAATACAATACAGCCGTTTCTTATTGCTATTGGAATCAACATGCTTAACTCCTGTTGTTTTTATTCTCCGTTACACCATAATCTTCTATATAATCTTGTCAACAACAAATTACATTTTTTTAGAAAGTTCTTTTTCTTTTTCTTTTTTTCTCTTTGCGTTGTGCTTTTAAAACTTCTCTCATGTTTTTTCTTTCAGCTTTTTTTATTTCAAGAATCTCTTTCTTCCCCTCGGATTTTTTCCCGGAAAGAACTGATGGTTTACCCTGGGAACGACTAATAGGCTCTAGTGCGTAACGATGCGCAGCGACCGAATCATCCATTATCTCAACTGGATCTTCCAGTACATTGCCATCCTTGTCCTCTTTACGGTGATACACCTGGACCTCTTGCGCGGTGCGTGGACATTTGGTGTCATCTATTACCCATCGCTGAGACTTCATAAAATCAATACCACGCTGAACTGATCCTTTTCCCTTTATGGCTCCGACAGCACCATAACCGTTTTGCACCCATTCCTTTATCTTTGATGGATCTTCTGAATCACAAATAACCTTTTCGTTTAAATGAAGAATATCAGATTCTTTGTTTTCATTAATAACTTCCATATTTGTTTT
>JBAYGX010000132.1:0-3285 GCA_041666465.1 Candidatus Altimarinota bacterium | reverse complement strand
TCCAAGTGTTATCAGGTTGAGTGGGACGAGGACTTGGGTGAAGATGCGTCTCAGTTGGTTCTCAATATCGATATCAGGAGTACCAAGATCCCGGGTGAAGAAGTTGCCGATCAGATTTTTGATGTTTTTAAAAATAATTTTTTCCAGGATTTGGAGAAAGATCCTTATTCGAGGTTTGAAGAGAGTCTTAAGATGATGAACAATGTTGTTTCCGAGAAAGAGTCTGTTTTTGGGGTAAAATTTCTTGCGAATATAAGCGTTATTGCGGTTGCTATTACGGGTGGTTCTTTGTATCTGTCACAACATGGCGATGCGGAGGCTTATTTGGTTCGGAAAAGGCATGTGAATATTATAAGCGAGGGGTTGCATGATGCGACCAGTGCCAACAGGGAACTTTTTGCGAATGTTGCGAGTGGCGGAATTGTTCCAGGTGATGTGTTGGTTTACAGCACGACAAGACTTTATCGATATATTACAAAAATGGATTTGGCGAAGGTGTTTTCGGATTATAATTTGAAAGATGGACTTTCCGAGTTGTCGAATCTGGTTTCTATGGAATTAACTGATAGAATTTCCGTCTGTGCCGTTGGGTTGACGGGAGGAGTTGACGGGAGTGAGGTTGTTGCCGATTTGCCTGTCGAGAAGACGGTTAAGGTTGCGAAACCGAGTGTTTTTGCGGGTGTTTCCGCGATGATAGGCGAAAACAAGGTGGTTAATTTTTTAACTGAAAAATTGGCGGATTTGAAACATTTCTTCAATAAAGGAGAAGAAAAGAAGACTGTTGTCGGTGAATGGAAGAGGCTTGGTCGCGATAAGGTTTTGATATCTTTGATTTTGGTTGTTTTGGTGCTTATAGCTGGTATTTATTTGGTTAGAAATCAAGGGCAAAAACAGAAATATATCGAGGAGCTCGAAGCTAAACTGACAACCGTTTCTGAAAAAATAAGCGAGGCCGAAACTAAAGGTTCTTATGATAAGGATGCGGCATCCACATTATTGGATGATGCTGAAACTATCGCCATGGAAGTGTTGTCTTCCGGGTATTTGAGAAGTAGTGCCAGTCAATATTTGAGCGAGGTTGAGGAACAGAGGGGATACCTTGATAATGTTATAAAAGTTACGGATGCGATACTTGTTGCCGATTTGTCCGAGAAAAGATCTACGGTTAATGCATTGGGGATTCTTCCTTATCAGCAAAGTTTATATGCTTATGAATACAATGGGCTTTACGAGATTGAACTTAATATCGCTCAGGATCCTTTGACGATAGATGATGAAAAAGTGGTTATCGACGGGTCTTATTTCGAGGATCAAGATACGATTTTGTTTTATACGCAAAGCGGTGACATTATCGAGTATGATGGTATGGTTTTTAATCTTATGGATACCGTCGATGGCACATTCAAAACCGGTGTGCAGGCGGAGCCTTATTCCACCAGGTTATATGTTTTGGATCCTGTTGGGAATCAGATTTGGAAATATTATAGGGAAAGGGAAGGTTACGGATCGGTCGAGGCGTATAGTGTTGATACGGATTTGAGTAAAGCTGTTTGGATGGCGATAGACGGATCTGTTTGGGTCTTGAATAATGACGGTACTATTACCAAATTGGTGAGCGGGGTTGAGACTGATTATAATGTTGAAAAAGCTCCTTTGAGCGGGTTTGCCGGCGCTACCAAGATTTACACTTCTTTTGAAAGCGGTCAGTTGTATGTTCTGGATCCGGCGAACGATAGAGTTCTTGTGTTTAACAAGGATTCCAAGGACGGCGATTTGGTTTATTCGACTCAGTATGTTTTTGAGGGGATTGACGGGATAAAAGATATCTATGTTGTGCAGGATGAGAATAGAATATATTTGGTGACGGGGACGGAAGTGTGGAGTTATGCGTATTAAGAAGGAGTTAGGGAGCTAGAGAAGAAAAGAAGGACCTAGGGAAGAAGGAGCTAGTGAGCTAGGGGAGAGGGGAGAAGAGAAAAGAACTTGACAGCCGTAGACTAATAATGTAAAATTCGCCTCCTTAATAATTTATTATGGGTGTTGATAGTTCTAACAGATTGGGGAGTGTAGGACGTGCGGTTTTATTGTCGGTGGCTTTTCTTGCTGTCGGATGTAAATACGGACCTTCGCCTGCACCTTTTACCGTCCCTTCTGGAGCTACAAGCGCGTGTAATGGTGGTCCTCGTGTTTGTAAGGACTTATTTACTGCAGTTTGCGAAAACGGTTGTGTTGAAAAAGATCTTGGTGGTGATTTTAGCGTTAAATTTGAAGGTGATGATGGTTGTGATAAATTTGATGGTATTTCCGGCAATACTCCGAAAGGTGCAGTTTTGGAGATGATTGGAAAAGACTTGGATTTAAAAGTAGGTACTTCTTGTCAAACGAAATGCACGCAACACGATTTAGGTAATCGTCCAGAGGCTTCGATTAAACATTGTAGTTAAAACTAACTCGCCTTCCTATCCCCAACAATCGCCCAGAAGGTTTTTAGGATTATTCGTATATCCAGTAATAAGGACCAGTTTTCAATGTAGTATGAGTCCAATTTCATTTCTTCTTTAAATGACAGATCTGAGCGGCCGGATATCTGGGCAAGACCGGTTATGCCGGGCTTGATGGTGAAAACGAATCTGTTGTGTTCGTCGTATTTGGCGACCTCTTCGGGTAGGTGAGGGCGAGGACCGACAAGGCTCATTTCGCCTTTAAGGACATTCCAGAGCTGTGGGAGTTCGTCCAGGTCGGTTCTGCGAATGAAATTTCCGATGCGAGTGATGCGAGGGTCGTTTTCTATCTTAACAAGAGGACCGTCGCGGGTGTTTTTATCTGCCAATTCGGTATATCTCAAGTTGTGCGTTCCGGGTTTCATCGTGCGGAATTTGTAGAAGTTAAATAATTTCGCGTACTGGCCGACTCGTTTTACTTGGGTTCCGTCATCAAGATATCTGAATAGGATTGTGGATTTCGGATCTTCAAGTTTTATGATTATTGAAATTATTAAAAAAACGGGGCTTACTGCGATAAGACCGAGTCCTGCGCCGGTTATGTCGAATAGCCGTTTCCAAACTTTCCCCCATCCTTCGAGAGGCGTGGGTCTGAGAGTGATTAAAGGGATTCCGCCAATTGTTGCGACATCGATGTTTTTTTGATGTATTTGGACGAGATCCGGGATGAAGTGGTATTGGATTTGACGAGAACGGCAAAATTCGAGGATTTCCGGTGCTTCTTTTCCGCCCAGGTTATATTGAGTTTGGACAACCTCTTCGATTTTGTACTCGTCTATGATTT
>JBAYGX010000131.1:0-3544 GCA_041666465.1 Candidatus Altimarinota bacterium | reverse complement strand
ACTGTTCAGACATGACCAGAACACTTTTCACCAAGACACCAACGCCATACGAAACAGAAATTTATAATAAAGTCTTAAACATCCAAGAATCTGTAATTAACAGATTAAAACCCGGCATAACCGCACATAAAGCATTTACTTTTGCCTCAAAAAAAATCGAGATGATCCATGGCCTCGGCCACGGAATCGGACTCGAAATTCACGAATCGCCCAGCTTATCAGAACACTCAAAAGACAAACTTAAAACAGGAATGGTTGCAACTGTTGAACCTGGGATTTATCTCGAAGGGAAATTCGGAGTAAGAATCGAAGATTTGGGGATTATAACAAAAGACGGATTTAAGAATCTGACAAAAGTTGATAAAAAACCGACCGTTTTACGGTTTTAAAACAGCTTTGAAATCATAACGAACAATACGAACCATATCCATTAAATCGCGAATATCTTCACCCCTAAATCCTTTGAGATATTTCCGAAGTCTCTGAAATATCGTATTAGCCAACACCAAACATTCAACAGGTTTTCTGTATAAATCACCTTGAAAAAGAGAAGCTCTTAACTCTTCAATCAAGTCTCTCAAAGAAAGACTATGAAGCTCAACAACAGCCGGACGAATTAGAGAAACATCATCAGTAAAACAAAAATAATTAAAAACCTCATAAATAGCATCAAGCGCTTGAATAAGCTCATCATAAGTTAATTCTTGCTCCGTCTGTATATCAGGCAAAGGACCATTCATCGGGAAATTGGCATGTATTACATCACCCACAAATTTTAATTTAAAAAATGAGCCAAATAATTACCTTAAATCTCTCAATAAATCAATAGCTAGACTCACCACCAAATCTATACTAAACTTCTCAAGCATTCTTCTTCACTATGTCACTTCTTCTACTTCCCCTACTTCTTTTACTTCTTCAACCATGTGCGGCATCTTCGCCTACTTAGGCCCACAAGACAATTCGGCTCAAATAGTCCTTGAAGGTCTTAAGAAACTCGAGTATCGCGGATACGACTCTTGGGGAATCGCATGCAGAAGAGATTCAGGCGAAATCGTAATTGAAAAACATACGGGTAAAATTTCAGATGTAAAAAATCTCAAAAAAGAACTAACTGAAAAACCGGCACATATCGCAATCGGACACTCAAGATGGGCAACACACGGCGGGGTAACAGATATGAACGCACACCCGCACGCAAGTGAGGAAAAAGAGATAGTAATCGCCCACAACGGCATTTTGGAAAACTACGAAGAACTAAAAAAAGAGCTCATTAAAAAAGGTCATAAATTCGTTTCAGAAACCGATACGGAAGTTTTTGCTCATCTCATTCAAGAACACATGGCGGAAGGATTCGAACAGGCCTTCAAATTCGCGTTATCAAAAGGCGAAGGTCGCTACGCACTCCTCGCCATATCAAAAAATGAAGAAAAGATTCTCGCAGCCCGCCGTGGTTCACCTCTCATTGTAGGAACCGGCAATAACGAATATTTCATCGCTTCCGACATCCCCGCCTTCCTGAAATACACCAAAAAAGTGATGTACCTGGATGACGACCAAATGGTTTCATTATCCAAAAAAGGAATCGAATTCACAGACCTCAAAACGGATAAGAAGATAGAAAAACGCGTAATTGTAATAGATTGGGACGAAAAAAGCGCTGAAAAAGGCGAATTTAAACACTTCATGCTGAAAGAGATAATGGAGCAAAAAGACACCCTCGCTCGCGCGATAAATCAAGACGAAGAAAAAATATTACAAGTTGCTCAAGCCATAAAAAACGCCTACGGAACTTATATCGTCGGATGTGGCACAGCCGGAAAAGTCGGCATGGTCGGAACATATCTTTTTTCACATATCGCACAAAAACATATCAACTTCATGTTCGGCTCGGAATTCTCAAGTTTCCTCCCGTTCATGAAAGATAAATCGCTCATGATCGCAATCTCACAAAGCGGCGAAACGGCAGACACTCTTGAAGCAATCGAAGAGGCAAAGAAAAAAGGCGTAAAAATCATATCAATCGTAAATGTCGAAACATCAACAATGGCTCGAATATCGGATATCGTAATACCTATAAAAGCCGGTCCTGAAAAAGCTGTGGCATCAACAAAAGCTACAACTTCCCAACTCGCAATACTCACACTAATCGCCTACGCCTGCGCCGGGAAACTCGACGAAGGCAAACGACTACTTGTATCAACGGCAAGCCAAATAAACGACATGCTTAACCCACGCTACGAAGAGTACATCCGCGAAATCGCGGAAAAAATCAAAGGAGTCGAAAGCATGTACATAATCGGAAAAGACCTTAATTATCCAATAGCCCTCGAATCGGCAATCAAGTTACAAGAAGTATCTTACATCCACGCAGAAGGCTTCGCGGGAGGCGAACTCAAACACGGTCCAATCGCGCTAATTTCGAAAGGAACACCATGTATCGCGATAGTCGCGAACGACGAAACCAAACCGGGAATGATATCGAACGCAACAGAAGTAAAAGCCCGCGGCGGTTATATCATCGGAGTCGCCCCTGAAAACAATTCGGTTTTTGATTTCTGGATAAAAGTACCTGATGCCGGAATGACCTCCCCTATCGTTTCAATAATTCCAATTCAAATACTCGCCTACCAGATTGCGGTTTTAAGAGAAAACAACCCGGATATGCCGAGAAATTTGGCGAAGAGTGTGACGGTTAAATAAGCCCCTCAAGTCCTTTCCTTCTCTTTATATGCCTTAATTTACGCATCGCCTTTATTTCTATCTGGCGAATTCTTTCACGAGTTAAATGAAATCGCGAACCTATTTCCTCAAGGGAATACGAGCACGGCTCACCTATCCCATACCGCATCCTCACAACCTTTTCTTCACGAGGAGTAAGCATAGCTAAAACCTCTTCAATCTGATCTCGAAGAGCAGCAGCCTCCAAACCGACCTCGCTTCCAAAACCATTAGGATCTTCTATAAACTCCCCAATCGTACTATCGCTTTCGTCACTAACAGGAGTATCCAAAAACATAGGCTCACGAGTCAATCTCAAGAGCGCTTCAACCTTATCAATATCCAAACCAAGTATATCCGAAACTTCCCTAATGGTAGGCTCAACCCCCGACTCACGAGTCATCTCTTCTCGCTCCATATGAATCCTATTAATAAGCTCAACCTGATAAATCGGGATCCTTATCGTCCTAATTTGAGTCTCAATAGCCCTTATAATCGATTGTCTAATCCACCAACTCGCATAAGTGGAAAATTTAAAACCCCTCGTATGATCGAATTTTTCAGTAGCCTTAATTAATCCAATATTCCCTTCTTGAATAAGATCGGGAAGTGGCATACCTCGATAAGTGTATTGCTTCGCAATACTCACGACCAACCTTAAATTCGCATTAATGAGAGTCTGCCTAGCCAATTCCGCATCAGATCCCCACTCCGCAATTCTACGCGCAACCTCATATTCATCATCACGAGACAAAAGAGGAAAAGTCCCCATATGTTTCAAATACTTACGAACCAAAGGATTTTGATCATCCCCACCTCCATT
>JBAYGX010000130.1:0-3648 GCA_041666465.1 Candidatus Altimarinota bacterium | reverse complement strand
TTTTTGATGTCTGCAATATGGTATAATTTACAGATAAAATTTAACTGTTTTTTTTGTGGATAAATCTGCCCTTATAGAAATGATTCGAAAGTCGAAGGTGCTCGATGATGATATGCGTAAGGTGCTGCTTGATGCTGTTTCTCAGTTTACACCTGAGAAAATCGACAAAATTGTTGCTATTTTGCAGAGGGCGGAAAATAAGTATGAGGGTATTATGATCGATTTGGAGAATAAGAAACGCGCCATTAATCAGGCTTATTTAGAAAAAGTAGACAATTTTTTCAGGAAAGTGGTTCCTGTTGTTGTGCGTAATGCCGAGGGTAAAGATAAAGTTTCCGAGGAAGCTGATATTGATAAGTTACTTTCAGAACTTGATAACATTTAGAACATGATATTCGGTGAAAATCGCAATTTGTTTTTGGAAAAAGGACCTGCGTCTTCTGATGTAGTGGAGGCTGGTAGAGTTGAAGCTGGAAATTTGCCAGGAGATCTTGGTGAAAAAGTTAATAAAGCTCAAGCACGAGTGGATGCCAGTGTAAATAGTTTGCCGATTGGTGCTGCCGGTAGGGAAGCACTTGCGGAACAACGACCCGATTCCCCTTATGACGAGATTGAAAGAGCTGAAGCTGATTCTGCAAGAGAAGTTGCTGATCTTCGCGGTTCTTTGAGTAGTGACTTGAGGGAAGAAGGCGTTGGTGTTGATCCCAGGATAGAAGCGGAACATGTTAGACTTTCTGATGAGATGCGCACATTAGCTAGGCGTAATGCTTGGAAGGGGGTTGAAGCTAAGTGGGATGAGATGTCGGGATTGGCTGGTGTTGATGTCACATATAATGATTGTATGCTTGCTGCTCAATCTGCCAGGGCTCTGGGTTATCCTGGAGAGACTTTGTCTCGTTTAAAAATGGCTGATAGCATACAGCCCGGACAGCAAGAAGTTGCTGATTGGATTGCGGATATTGAGGGGAAGTACGGAATGGTATTGTTGGCAGCTGATAGTAAAATAAAAGGGGTAATAGAATTGCAATGTCTTAAGCCGCCATTTGCTCCGGATCAACGCCTCGCTATTGAAACCGCTCAAACTGCCATAAGAGAAGGTCGTTCATTTAGGGGAATGTTGCCACAGGGAGAATATGTTTTTGGAGATAATGCTTTCAGTATTGAGCCTGGTGGCGTGATGAAAGTTGTTGAGTTGCTTACTGATAAACTTAAGCAGGTTAAAGCAGGTTTGGTTCAGGCTTATGATGAGATGAGAGGCTTGTTTAAGCGTGGACAAGAGACCGGGGAAAAAGGATTTTTCAGAGGAATAGATGCTAAATATAAAGAGTCTTTGCATTTATTTAAGAATTTGACAAAAGGTGGTGTGCCTTTTGCGGATAATGATAAATATCATGCAATTGGAGCGAAAGCAGCCAAAGAACTTGATGACACTAATGGTTACGAAGAAAGGTTGGCGTTGGTTGATAACAAATTTGAAGTGAGAGATTTATTGGCCTAGGTGGGTTTTAAACTATCTCCGCATTTTCAGGCGAAGGTACTATCGTGAGATAGTCTTCTTGTTCTTCGAGTTTCCTTTTCAACTCTGTGATATCGATATCGATTTGAGTCGTATCGGCTCCTTTTTTCATTCGACTTCTTTCCCGTTCTTTGGTTTTTAGTTTCGCGCGCATTCGTTTCTGTGCTTTGCCGGATTTCATGTCCATAATTGCTTTGAAAATTTGTGTGCTTATTTCGCCTCTGCCTTTTTCACCGGCAGGGGAGATTTGGATTGGTGCTCCATCTTCGCTTATTTCGTTTGTTGTCGGATCTACAGAGCCTACTTGGATTTCATGTATTGGAGCGATAGCTGCTGCTGTACCGACTGCGATTGCTTCCATATCTCCTTCTTTTGCCATGGTTTCCAGTTCATCCGGTGATATGTCTCTTTCTTCGACATTCCATCCATTTTCTCTTGCCCATTTCAGGATGGTTTTTCTTGTTACACTATCAAGAATTGTTCCGTGCTCAAGAGATGGGGTGATAATTGTCTTGGTGTTTTTTTTGATAAAAATGACGCTTGATGCGTTTGTTTCTTCGATTCGGTCTCCGGCGGAGTTGGTGAAAATTACACCTGCCATACCTTTATCTCCGGCTTTTTTTATTAGATCTATGGTTGGGGCATAGTTGCCATCCATTTTTATCCATCCGATGTTTCCGCCTTCGGCAACTCTTGCTCGGCCTTTTGCCATGAGGAATTTTTTTCTTCCTTTTTTGAAATAACTTTCCGCGCTACCGATTGCAACTGCACACATAAGGAGTGTAAATCTATCGGAATTGTTTACATGCATTTGTGGTCCGTGATCAAACCAGTCCGGTCTGATGTACAATCTCCCTTTTCCGGCGGGTGGGATATATGCCCAGTTTGCTTGAATGGTTTTCATCACCATTTTTTCAAAAAGTTCGTATGGAATTGGTGGCATTCCGAGGAATTCTCCTCCTTTTGACATCCTTTGCCAGTGCTCTTTTAATCTAAAAACGACAACTTCTCCGTCTTTGTTTGCTTCGACACCGATTCCGTCGAAAAGACCTGTCCCGTATTGTTTTATTTGTTCAAGAGGGACACATTCGTAAGCTATGTTCGGGATTACAACTTCGCCGTCCCAATTGCCGTTAGGTTTTTCTATAGGGATCTCTTGTCATTGGGTCTTTGTCTGCGATGTCGCATGTTGCTATCGTGATGTGGCTTGTTCTTGAATAAAAAGGTCCGAATCCCAATTCCTCGGCTTCGGCGGCACTTATCACTTCCTGTGGCTTCATCGGTTTGATAAATCTTGAGGCTTTCATGTTTCTTGGCATGCGCGTTAAGGCGATGAATCGACCGTTTTCTGCGACTTCTTCGGATTCTCCAAATGTCATCCACGGATATACCGGTGTGCCGAATCTGTCGAATGCATCTTTTCTTATTGTGGGGATCCAGCCTTGTGAGAATAGCTCCTGTGCTAATTGTCGGAAAATAGGGAGAGTATCTATTGAAAACAGTTCGGTATCTCGTGGTTTTGCGCTTAGCGCTCTTGAGATTCTTAACATTATTCCGTCTCTGTCGGATGGTGTTGGTGTTTGAAATTCCAAATAATTTACCGATGCCGTATCGGTTTCAGAATCGTATTTGCATGTTCTTCTTACGGTCGTAATTGGATTTCGCTCTTCGGGTCTTCTTTCTTCTCCTTCTCGGTTTTCATCTATCAGCGGTCGAGGCTCTTCTGTTCTTGGATGGTGGCGGTGGTCAGTGGTCTCCATATTTTTTTGGTTTAAAAATAAGAGGACATCATATCCGTGAATTTGTTAATGCGTCAAGTCGGCTAGTCGCTTATTTCTCCGAATCCAAATAATACCTCATTCCGATACTGAAGAATGCGCCGGCGATACTGCCAAGAATTCCTCCAACTGCTGCCATTCTATAGATTACCATCCATGCCCAGCTCAAATCCGTTGAGCTGATTAGAAGCATGAGCGGTGTTAATCCGAGAGTAAAAAATCCGCAAATTGCGCCCATTGCCAAACCGACCAAGATTTGAATTAAGATGTTTTTCTTTTTCAGGAAGAATCTTAATCCGACTTTTGATGTAAAATAAGCCGAATATCCACCCGCCAGGACACCAATGATTATTC
>JBAYGX010000129.1:0-3692 GCA_041666465.1 Candidatus Altimarinota bacterium | reverse complement strand
TGTAAATGCAACGGATGAGCAAATTTCTCATGCGATTGCAACGGGTGAGATTCCTTTTAAGGCTATTGCACCGTTATACATGAATCTACGAAATGCTTTATTAAGTGGGGATTATAATGGAAGACCTTTGAGTTTGGATGAAAACATTGGACCTTTTGCGTTGAGATTACATAAACTTGGCAGGCTTTTTGGGATTATAAATCACCTTGATGAGCTCGATTCGGAAGATTTATTAAACGAACAGAAAGTATTTACAAAAATTGTCGCTGATGAGGCGAAAGAAGCGAGAAGAGCCTTGAGAGAATTAAGAGCTCCCCATTCGGGAGAGCCTGTTAACGGCGTTGTTTCTAGAACCGCTGGAAGGGTTGCAGGAGCCCTCAGGGATGGTCTTGAAAATCCTGCCGTACAAGCCGGCATACATTTTGCCATCGAGAAGGCATGGAAGTGGGTCAAGAAAAAGGCCAAAGGAATCTTTGTAAAAGAAGCCGCTGTAGAGGCTGCCGAGACTGCTGCAAGAGCGGCCGCACATCATTAATTAAATTTTATGCAAACAAAAATACCTTACAAAAATCCGGATGAACTTATAGAGAAAGTCTTGCACGACTTGAACCTTAAGTTGACACCAGAGGAAGCAAACAAATTGAAAAATGATCTGGGAGATATCCTTTGTTTAAGGCTATATAAAATGTTTGAGCGCGTTGATGCCGAAGATTCGGAACAGGCTGAAAAAGAGCTCGAATTTGAATCATCTCTTTTTTATAAAGACATGATCGAAACTTACGGGATTGTTAAAGCCTATAAGGACTATAGATTAGCCGTTGATAATAAGGCTTAAATCTGGTATAATTGTGAGATAAATAAAAATAAATATGACACCGTCCGCGCAGGAACAAGTAAAAGAAGACGTTGCGGTAGAGACTAAAGGCGAAAGTCCCGAAGAGAGGTTTTTGAAAGAAACGCCGACCAGACTTCTCCCTGAAGGTGACAACCGAAATCCGGTTTTGGGTGCAGTAAGGATCAATTTTTTGATTAGGAAAAATGGGAATACGGATTTTGATAAATGGTTTGATGGTGGGTATAAAACAGAAGCTGTTAGAAATGAAATGAAGGTGGCACTTATCAAGAATGGATGCCCCGAGGTTAATGTTAGCAAGTTTTTATTGAATCTTGAGATGAAGGCTCAACATCCGGAAAGTAAGGATACTTCCCCTGCCGGAATTGCCTATGACGAACTTAAATATCTTGTTGAAAAAGCTAATAAGCAAAAAGAGTCTTATGACGAAGCCATGGGAGAATCAGATAAATTTAAGTCAAATGTCGTGCTCGATAGTCTGAAGAATTTCTGGAATGCTGAGGTTACCGAAGGAATTGAAACAAAACCTCTTGCAACATTCTTAAAAATTGGTGGCGCTGGAGTATTGGCATATTTGGCTTGGGAACATATCGTAAAGGCAAATAAATTACAGGGAAAGGTAGCTTGGGGTGCTGCAATTGCTGGCACCTTGTATTTAATAAACGGATACCTTCCACATGCACCAGGAAATGATGATGAGAAAACTGGATTGGATTTTATTTTTCCACCAAAAGTGGACAGCCCTGCGATGCAATGGTTTTTGAATAAGGTTGGAATGGGAGGAAGCCGAGAGAAGGTTTCCATTATGATGAGAATTGCAAATGTAAAAATGGATAAGCTTATTGGTCTTTATCAACAAAGCAGCAATGGACAAATCGATATTGGTGAATTGATTGATGATCCTAATTTAAGTGAAAAGGAGATTACCGAACTTCAGAAATTGAATACTTACAGGATGAGGACTGCTCTATATAGGAGCATTAGTGAAACTGTTAAACTTGCCGGTGTTGATAGCACCGAGGAATTAAGAAGACTTTTTAAAACTGAAACTCTTCTTTCCGTGATTATGCAGTTATATTCCGAACAGCCCGCGGGTCAATCAATCACTGCCATCGAATCTGGAGCAGATGCATCGATGAGCGACTCCGATAGGAAAATCGAAGCTGTAATCGCAAGCAGAAATGAACCAAACGGTATAAATGTGCTGCTTCATGATGATAGGATTTGGATAAACAGTTACCCGTTCAAATACAAGATTGAAAACGATAATGTTGTTTTCTTAAATGACAATGGACAACCGATTCCAACAATTTCTTCACTACCGTTAACAGGTGATAATCAAGTCGCTTATGAGAAGTCTCTAAACGAAGCGAAAACATTTGCAGAATCAGCTGCAAAAACCGCAATTGCGAAAGAATTCAAAGTAACAGTCGATAAAGTACAATATACAGGGACCTCATGGTCGGTTGCAGGTAAAGTTCCGGCAAAACCTACAATAGGTTTGGATGCACCTACAAGTATTTCTTTGAGCGTTCATTTCCTTCCGAACGGACAGGTTAAGCTAGATAATCATGAAGGCGAAGGGAATGTTCAGGAGGCTCTTATCAAAGAAGCTTTAGCTGAAAAAATCAGCAGTAAAGGACTTTCATTTGCCACAGGAAATAAGATTGAGATTAAGAGTTATGATGAAACAAACGGATATATAGAAGCCATCGCAAAAGGCACTTCCATTAAGTTGAAATATGAAGCTGGCAAGTATTTGTTTGTTTCCGCCGATTGGGCAAACGGAAGACTGCTTGACTCGTACAAAGATGGGATGTCACAAGAGACTGGAAGCATTTTGGATACCGAGTTGAAAGACTTGAAGATAAACGGGGAATTATTGGCGGGATTTAATCTTATAAGCAACAAGCTCGGGGTAGATTCTGACGAATATAAGGAGTTTAGAAAATTATATGAATCGAAAGGAGCTGAAACCGGTCGTTTGTTTGCAGGATTGGTTTCCGGTCTGAATCAGGATGGTACGGATTTGGACATAAGAATTTCCGAATCAAGAACCAAAGTTATTCAAGATCTTAGAGCAAGTTTGCAATCGATATCTGCGAATTTCAACACTTTAATCCAAACAAAAGACGCAAAAATATCGGAAAGCCAATTCCGCTCGGATTATATCGCCAAATTGCAAGAGGCCGGCATTTCATCCGGAGAGTACAGAACGAAATTCAATGCAATGATGACGATTGTGAATAAAACCGATTATAGAGGTAATGACAGGCTTAACAATACTTATTACGAAGCCAAGACAAGAGCCGTACAGTTGTTTTTTGAAAAGACCGGAAGGTTTGCCAATAACACATCTCTTTCGGCACTCGAAAGCGCTTATGTCGATAATGTAACGACAAGTATAGATGGTGCGTTAAATTCCGCTCTTAATGAAGGTTGGTGGGTAGATGATATTGCCGATACGAGCGAGGTTGATAAATATTTCGCCAAGGTTAGGGCAAATATCCCTGATTATGGAGCTTCCAATACTCCACCAAATTCTCCTGAAGTACAAAAAACAGATCCGAAAGCTCTTGAAGTACACAAAGAGCAACTTGATACAAAAGAGAAGGCATTTTCGGAATGTAAAAGATATGTCGGCGCTCATTTCGATTCGTTAAAAGAGGTCGTACAAGCACAGAATGTGATGGCTCAAAAACCATCTCTGTTTGAGGGCATGCTTGGTATGCTTGGATCAACTTCAACAGGCGGTCAGGTTGGCGACAACATTAAGACTCAATGGGACACACTTGTTGATCTTAAGAAGGATAAAATCGTTGGAAGTTTGGATCAGAGC
>JBAYGX010000128.1:0-3728 GCA_041666465.1 Candidatus Altimarinota bacterium | reverse complement strand
TACAACATGTCCAGACCTCATTCTGCTCTAAAGGAAGGCAAAAGATGTCTAACCCCTTGCGAAATCATAAAAAGATTCTATTAACGAAAAGTGTATACAACCCGTGAAAAAATAACACGGGACAGACCTTACGGATTTAGATTGACCTATGAGTGCAAGGTGTTTCCATATGTCAAACCTCTAAATTCATGAAAAACCGGGGCCTTTCCAGTCTTCGGACGTTGACAAAAGGTGAAAAAGCGCATAAACTTGACCACTTTTAATCAACTACAATTACAGATTCAACCCGAAAAATCAGAGATCCGTTTGAAGATAAGGTATCAATTGACCCACAGATAAAAGAACGATGGGAAACCGTTTTAGAGGATTGTGAAACGAAAATCTCAGGTAACACAGAATTAAATGTCGCCCGAAGAAGATTTGCATTGGCAGCATTGTCGGTACTTTGGGCAGGGATTATCATAAGTAAACCCTCCGATAATGGAGACCCTCCGGTCGCGGCAAGGATTATTGAAGAAGCAAGAAGTAACGGAATGCCAAAAGAAGGAGTATTTGGACTTATGGGTTCCGTGCTTAAAAGAGAAGTTTCCCCTCATGTAGCTTTAAAAAAAGTTTTGACGCTTGCGCTTGGAAGAACAAAGCAACCAACAGATGAATTATTGACAGCTCTTAGCAATCAAATAAGGAACATTGAAGGAGGGGATCCTTCACTCGAAGTTGTAGAATCAATAGCTATCGATATATGGACAAGAATTATGGATCAAGAAGACAGGAACCAAATGACTAATTCGCGCGATCTTATACTTCTGCAGGGGGTATCAAAAAAATTACACGAAAAAGTCCTTGCCCTTATCGCGATAGGTAATTCCAAACTTCACCGTGTCACTATGTAACTATGTGACTATGTCACTTCTTCTACTTCTTCATCTGTAATTGGTAAATTGCAACGGCAACTCAACCAACTTTTGCGACCTAAAAAGTGCTATAACACTTTGTAATTCATCTCTTGATTTTGAACTTACACGAACAGCCTCTCCTTGAATACTTGGTTTCACTTTTGGAAATTTTCCTCTAATGATTTCAGAAATTTTCTTGGCGGTTTCTTGATCAAGTGCCTTAACAAGTTCAATCTTATATTTCACGATTGTGCCGCCCATTTTCTCCATATCTTTTTTATTGAGAATTTTTGGTGAAAGTTTTCTGTTTATGACCTTCTGGAGCAAAATTTCATAACTCGCATTAAGTGCATATTCGGATGGTGCCGTAATGGTAATCGCATCATCGGTTTGCTCAATTGTTATGCCGAGACTTTTTAAGTCATATCTCGTAGAAAGCTCGCGCCTTACCTGGTCGACAGCATTTGTGAGTTCGTGAACATTGAAATCGCAAACAATATCCATTGATGGGTCGGATGCCATAAGAGTTTTAGGTTAAAGATTATTGATTAATAGAACAAGGTGTTGGTACATAAGAAGCTTTTAGCTCATCAAAAAGTCCGAGCTGATCGTTGCTAAAACTAGAAACATAATCATAATAATAACCGTAAGCTTCTTCGATTCTTGATTTCAGATCAGGATCGGCATTTTCTATCGCATTGGATATTAACGAAGACAATGAATATTCAGAAGCATTCTCAATCCTAACCGTTGTAAGAGGGTATTCGAACTCGTTTATTCTTTCATATTCATAATCATAATATAGATCGAGTAGGTTTGTTATTTGATAATCTGCAACTTCTTCCAAGAGGCAATCAACGGTTTCATCGAAAAGATAAGATTTTTCATCCATAATCTTATAGGCATTATATTCACTTAAATTAAAAGACATCCAAGCTCTCTCGGCCTCAAGTTCCCTTGAATCAAACCAGAACATTCCATCATAATCGGACTTCTCTTGATCAAGATAAGCATTGAAATCTTCTTCCGAGGAGAATTTATTGTCTATTGTCGTTTTCTGTTCCTTAAGTACAAGAAGTGAAAGTTTGGCATTCGCCAGTGTTGTTTTTTCTGCTTCTGTTAATTCCGTTTTGGTTATAAGAGAATCAAAAACAGTCTTGGCATTATAAATAGAATTTTCCCATCCATCTATAGCATCGGCAGACAGATTGTTTATATAAAAATAATCACTTTCTACTCCTTCAGGGGGAGTTGTATTGGCAATTATCTTATCTAAATTGAGAGAGTTAATGGCAATAAAAGCCAAAACAAAAATAGAGACTGTTCCTAAAAACAAATGCTTCTCTTGAGTTTTTCTAAACAGATTAAGCATGAGAATAAGGACAAAAAACAGAGCCAAGCAAATCAACAAAATCCCACCGGCAAGTCTAACGCGAGTAAGCCCGTATATGTCCAGATACAACAGGTCTCTTTTCATAGCGGAAGCCAATAATGCAAACAATTCAACTATCAATACCACATTGATTATTTTCAGAAACCGCATGCGGTTAATTCCTTCGGTTTCTCTTGCTTTCAATACTACGAAATAATAGATAATACTTCCGAAAAACGATGTTACAAGGAGCTATATAAACCCCTTTCTTACATAATCGGAATATGTTATTCCAAATGATTGGAAATCGGCATTTGAAGCAAAAAGATATTTCCATTGTATAAATAGAAAAGAACAAAAAAGAAGAGTTAACACGGATACAGGTACTGCAAGATCATAAAATCCAAAAATTTTGAGCTTCGGACTATGAGTTGTATCGGTTGTGATTTTGTAGCTTAAAAGGAAAACCACTATGGCCGATATGCCCATTGAGAGTATGGTCCTTTCCGCCAATTCATCTGTCATGTCGGATATTATATTGCTGAAGACAGGATCCGCTTGTGATAGTAAAGATACGAAAATCAAAAAAATCACAAGTGTTATCAAAACGGTTTTACCTATTTTCAATACATGAGATTTTTTCGAATCTTTTGCTTGAAAAGTTAATTTAAGTATGACAAGCAAATGTCTAAATGCGTTAAATACGATTCCCCATATGTTTTTAATAATCCATAATCCTTCCCATCTTACATCTGTAAGTATGTATGTGAACGCAAGAGTTAGACATGAAAATCTTGTCATTAAAAAGTTGAAATCCTGAACAAGCTCGCTTGCCCTGAAAAAAGACGCAAAAGCGGACAATATGCCGAATAAGGCAATAGAATATATGAAATAATTCCGTTTCTCTTTCGGAAAAGACAGAAGGAGTCCGATTATCATAAATAAATGGAAAAACCCGGATCCGATTCCAAAAACGGAATCACTTATATGAAATAAATCATACATAAAAAAATTATATCCGACTATCGCGAGCAAAATCGACCATGTTAAATGTTTTGGGATGGATACACTATTAATGTCATCCTCGTTTATAGGCTTGTTCTTGCCAAGTATGGTTGATACAACATAAACAAATATCAGAAAAGAACCGCCTAGCATTAGAAGCAAGATAATTCCAAGAAGCATAATTGTATATATTATTTAGTAAGCTAAAAAAATTCTACTCGCCAAGAATTCGTCTGGCAAGCACCCCCAAATCCTTCTTTCCCTTAATACTTACTACTAGCTACTTGCTACAGTTTTCACCCGCAAGTCTTCCAGTCGCCCAAGCAGCTTGCAGATTAAATCCACCGGTGAAGCCGTCTATATCAAGAATTTCTCCGGCAAAATAAAGCCCGGGACAAATCTTGGACTCCATCGTCTTTTGATTCACCTCGTCCAAACAAACCCCGCCGGCAGTT
>JBAYGX010000127.1:0-3811 GCA_041666465.1 Candidatus Altimarinota bacterium | reverse complement strand
ATTTGAGGAGGAGTTGGCTCGTAAAAAGGAAGAGTCCGAATATGAATATCCTGATTTTGACTGGCTTGATCCGACTGTTGATAGTATTTCTTTGGATCAAGAACTGCTTAAGGATAATGCGGAAAAAATTAGAAATAAATTGGATCAGTTTGGGATAAAAGTTGCTATGCACGATGTGCATGTTGGACCGACTGTCGTTCAGTATTCGCTCAAGCCGAATGAAGGGGTTAAATTGTCCAAAATCACAACTCTTAAAAATGATTTGGCGATGGCGTTGTCTGCGTCTTCCGTTCGTATTGAAGCACCTATTCCGGGGAAGGCTCTTGTCGGTATAGAGGTCCCGAATTTGCATAGGGCTATTGTGCATTTGAGGGAGATTATGGAAACTCCTGAATATAAGAATGTTAAGGGGAAATTAAAATTGCCTTTGGGTAGAAGCGTGAGCGGTCAGCCGGTTGTCGCCGAGCTTTCAAAAATGCCGCATTTGCTTGTTGCCGGTGCTACAGGTTCGGGGAAGTCGGTTTGTATGAATACTTTCTTGTTGTCGCTTCTTTATAACAATTCTCCTGCCGAATTGCGTATGATAATGATTGATCCGAAAAGAGTTGAGTTAAATAATTACAATGGGATTCCACATCTTCTTACTCCTGTTATTGTCGAGCCGGATAAAGCGGCGACTGCGCTTAGATGGGCTGTTGCGGAAATGACTCGAAGATATAAGGTTTGTGCCGAGGCAAGGCATCGAAATATAGATGATTACAATGCGGATCCGAAAATTACGGACAAGATGCCGAAGATTGTGATCGTTATAGATGAGTTGGCGGATATGATGATGGCGGCAAGGCAAGAGGTTGAGGCTTCAATTTGTAGAATTGCGCAGATGGCTCGCGCTGTTGGCATGCATTTATTGGTTGCGACGCAGAGACCTTCGGTTGATGTTATTACGGGTTTGATTAAGGCGAATATACCGGCTCGTATCGCTTTCACGGTTGCGTCTTCGATTGATTCGCGAACTATTCTTGATGGTATTGGTGCGGAGGATCTTTTGGGTCAAGGAGATATGCTTTATTTATCGGGTACGACGGGTAAGCCGCAAAGGGTGCAGGGTGTTTATGTTGCTTCGAAAGAGATTGAGAGAGTTACGAATAAAATTAAAATCGGTTTTGAAGGTGAATATGATGATGCGATTACTTCTCGTGAGACTGCCGGTCGGAAAGTGCTTGGGATTCCTGATAGAAGAATGGAGATGGAGGCCGGTGGTGCCGATGATCCGATGTATACCGAGGCGCTTGAATGTATCAAAAAGAATCGAAAAGCTTCCGCTTCGGCTCTTCAGAGGTATTTGAGGGTTGGGTATGCGAGAGCATCGCGTTTGATAGATTTGCTTGAGGAGCATGGCGTTATTGGGTCGGCGAATGGGGCGAAGCCGAGGGAGATATACATTGAGAAAGAGTGAAGAGAGGACCTAGGAGGACTAGTGAAGATAGTTAGCTAGTGAAGAGGTGAGAAAAAGGGGAGGATTTGTGGTACTTGTATCTGTTCGGTTAGTTGACTTGACAGACTGTGCAAAATGATGTAATTTGGCAATCTTGATTGTTTAAAACTGATGTTTATGGAGAGTCCTTTGGGAAGAAAATTAGTAATTCTGGCGTATGTGGCAGGTATGGCTGGGGGGTGTGCCAATGGTGTTGAGAATGGTTTGCATAATGTTTTACAAGAGCCTTCTGTTGGTGTTGCTCCAGGTCGTATTTTTGGTAACCTTGTTGATGCCTGTACTTCTTTGGATGTATCGGATTGTCCTGTTTATTCCGGTACTAACCAAGGTGATAATGATTGTGTTTCTCAGGTTGGACTTACTCGTGATCAATATATTCAAGATATAGTTGATTCGGCGATTGCGTATACCGGTGATGATTCTGTAACTTTTGATGATATTCGGAATGGCGATGTGCCATCTAATGCACTTATTCGTCATGGGATTTCTAATGGTACAGATGGTGGATTTGAATCAATGCGTTATTCCGGAGGTATTTATGTGACTTTTGATATTGAAGACGAAATAATTGGGTCGGATGGTTTTTGGTGTGAATTCGAGGAGGTTCAATACATTGGTGATGATTATTCTATTCCTTCTTTTGTTGCTACCGGTTATTATTATGATTATCTCGGTTATCCGGAGAGGGAAAATCCAGATGATCGCATCGGTTTGGCGAATACCGGAGGTGTTAATTATAGTGTAACCGATCCTACTACCGTTGGTGTTTCGCCAGGAGGGACATATAGTCAGAGTAGAGGTTACGATACCGGTAATACTGTTGATGCTGTTAATCTTGTTACTTCTAGAATATCCGATATCGTTGATACATTTTTGCCAAGAGAGGATATTCCAAGTATTGGTGAAGAAGTTGAGGTTCAGTTTTAAAATAAAGGTGGTTACTTGCTTTAGTTTTGCGTTGCGTTTGACAAATTTGTCTTTTCGGGTATAATCCCCTCCTATTTTGTAAATATTTTTTTATGGGTTTTGAAGAAGTGCTTCGTCAACGACCTAAAGTTTCTAGAAATGATGAGGGCCGTGAAGCTGGTGGTCGCGTGGTTGATATAGGGGAGCTCTTTTAGCGCAAGTAGTAGATTTGCCTGATGAACAACTTCAGGATCTTGTTGCTACTGCGGAAAACTTGCGTGAAGCAGGGTTGATTACTCCTAATCTTTCAACTATTGATAAGCTTAGAAAGGTTATTGGTGAGAGACCTCTACTTGCTGTTATTCTTGGAGTTTCGGCTGGTTTAAGTGTTGGCGCCTTGGTTCCTTTGGCAACCGGTATTTCTACTGGTGGGAGTAGGGTGTCTGAAGTTAGTACTGTTGAAGGAGTTAAAGGCATTGATCCTTCTCTTTTTAGAGAAGCTATAGAAAAGGTTTTAATATCAGATACATTTGATACTAATGCTCTTTCTGCTACTTGGGTACAAAGTCCGCTTATTTCAAATAGTTTTTGGGATTCTACACATAAAGGTAACGATTTGTCTTTTGATCCGGCGGCCACTACTTTTTCTTCTTCGCGTGATGTTTTCATTGAGTATAATAGGTATGTTCCGCCTCAAATTGTAATGTCTCATTTGCAAGATAATTTAACAGAGGTCGTGGAAGCTTTGCATGAGAATGGAGCTTATGAAGCTACTGTTCAGTTGGAAACCGATTATGTACAGGGGTCTAGCACATATGCTTATGAAACTACTTATTTCCCAGAGCGCGAACATGGTTTAGGTTTGTTTGATAAGGATGTTGATATCTCTGTCCAATTCAGGTTAACCGTTGAAGGCACTTCTGATTTGGCGATTTTTGTATTTCGTGCTGTTACAGATGTTGTCCCAGATGTTGGCATCCCTTCGGCGAAAACTGAAATTAGTTTCCCTTTAGACTCGTTAAGGGGATATGTGGACGATGTGGAATAATTCAGTTTCTTAATCTTGTTCAGCTGGTTTTTTGTCTAAAGCGATGTTAATTTCGTTTTAGAATTTATTTTAAAATGAAAAAAGTTTTTATATTTATTGAGTTATTTGTTTTTTTTGCTTTTGCGAATGTTGCTCATGCACAAAAGACTTATATCGATTTGAGTGAATCAGATCCGAATTATGTTGCGATTCAATATTTATCTTTGGATGAGGTTGGGGTTTTTGAAGGATATGAGGATGGCACATTTGGTCCTGAAAAAGAGATTAATCGTGCTGAATTGATGAAGGTATTGGTTGAAAGTGTTTATGGGACTCCGGATGAAGATTTATATAAAAATTGTTATCCGGATGTTGAGGAGGAT
>JBAYGX010000126.1:0-3836 GCA_041666465.1 Candidatus Altimarinota bacterium | reverse complement strand
AGGCGACAAAAGATCTTTGCGAATATATGCTTAGAGATAGTGCCTATATACAAGAAAAAGAGGCGGAATATTTAAACGAAAAAAAAGCTAAAAAAGGGGAGCCGCCGATAGAACCTTTATACACGGAAGAGGATGCGATAATTGCACTTAAACAGTTCAAGCCGGTTAATTTTAATGAGAAAATAGAAGTTACGCCCGGATTTTCGGTAACATTCAGAGAGGCTGGTCATATACTCGGAGCCGCAATGGTTGAAATGGATATAATTGATGAAAAAAAACAACTTCGAAAAATTATTTTCACGGGAGATTTGGGAAGAAAAGGTCTTCCTCTTTTACGCGATCCGTATGTGATACCGGAAGCGGAGATTCTTATCATGGAAAGCACTTACGGTAACAGATTGCATGGCGCTTTTATCGAGGCGGAAGACAAACTTGCGGAAATAGTAAATAAAACTGCTGCAAAAGGCGGGAAATTGATAATCCCGGCATTCGCGCTCGAACGCACTCAGGAGATTGTTTACTCATTACATAAGCTTTCAAAGAATGGCAGGATTCCTCAAAACCTTCCGGTTTATGTCGACAGTCCTTTGGCTGTAAATGTCACGGAAGTTTTCAAGAAACATAAAGAATTTTACGATCAAGAAACGATAAAGGAGTTTATTGGTGACAAAAAAGACCCTTTCTCTTTCGCACGACTTACTTACATAACAAGCGTTGACGATTCGAAAGCTCTTAACAACCATATCGGACCTTGTATTATCATATCGGCTTCGGGCATGTGCGAGTTCGGGCGAGTTCTTCATCATCTTAGAAACAACATAGAAGATCACAGGAATACGGTTTTGGTGGTTGGATATATGGCTGAAAATACTTTGGGACGAAAACTCCTTGAGAAAGAAAGAAAAGTTAATATTTTCGGCAAACCTTATGAGGTAAATTGCACAATTGAAGTTATAGATGCGTATTCTGCCCATGCCGATAAATCCGATCTGTTGTCTTTTGCAACACACATACAAGGGGTTAAAAAAATATTCCTGGTACACGGAGAAGAAAAAGCGCAAGTGACTTTCAAAGAAGCTCTTACGCAAAACGGATTTGATTGGATACAGACTCCGGAATCCGGAGAGGTGTTTGAGATATAAAACATGAAAACAACAGGACCTAAATCACCAGACAACAGAGGGGATGCAGGAAGTAGAAACATTATGGCAATTGCAGGAGGATTGTTGTTAAGCGGATTTGCGTCAGGCGGTTGTGCGCTTCCAGAAGGACCTTGCGGAGTCCCGGAAATTAGGAATGAAACAAATGTGAATATAGAAGATATATTCGATCAACTTACAGTCGCAATAGAACGAGGAGAGTCTGTCGCACCTGATTTTACATGTAGTGTGCATGAACGAGGGAAGGTTCTTGTTTATGATAATCCCGCATTATTGGAAGAAGATGAGGACGAGAACGAAGGATCATATAAATTCAGTAGTAATACTGTGAAACTCCCGATACAGGTGTTTTCATATGGGATCGATTTTGCTGAAATAGTTTTTCACGAATTCTCTCATGCGGCGGAAGATATGGGAGATATGGAATGGCACGAATGGAAACAAACTTTCTCGGATATCGAATATCACGGTTATGATTCATCTGAGTGGATACCAGGTATGTATTTTGATCCGGAATGTTTAGATTTTCCTACATGTAAAAATGACAAAGAATATCATGCTTCAAATATGACGGCATGGGCGATATCACCATTCGATTTGGATGATCCGGCGCTAGCCAGACCCAGGGAAGAGGCACGAAAAGTATTGGGAGATGTGATTGTTCCGGCTTATTCGGAAATATTTTATAGCGACGGATTCACAAATGGACTTGGTGAAGATAATAGATACATAACTATTCTTCCTGATGACAGTGGTGGTTTTATGAAAATATCGTTTACTACCAATATCAATACTGTTGTTGTTGAGAGAGAAAACGAATATCCAATATCCTACCCGTATAATTCGAGCTTTGGCAAATTACAGTATCTCAGTATATCGAAATCTGCAAAAGGATTGTATGTAATTGCAGTTGATGGGAGTACGACAAACTTACTGGAACTGGATTTTTCATCCGGAGATTTCAGCAGAATTGGGAGTTCTGAAGAGATTAATCCAACAATAGTTAATCCGAATAACAGGACAGCATTTTATGACAATAAAGTTTTTATACTTTCATACAGTCTCGAGGATGTTGAGGATGAAAATTTTACATTAAATTATTTTGATATAGAGAAAGGTTCGTTAGAAAGTGTTGAGTTCGATTTGAAGATGAAACAAATAGAAAATGCCCCGGGAACTTTTACAAATCCGAGATATAGCAATATAGATTCAAACGGGGATATCGTGTTTTATTCGCCAGATATTGGAATCTTTTACATTTTGGATTTGAATACTGGTAAAGTAAAAAGCAAAACATACGATTTGGGTATTCGTGAGGTTAATCAAATAGCAAAAATGGATGCTGGGGAGTTTTATGCATTATCCGAAAGCCACGGTGAGCCCATATTACTAGAAGGTGCGCCTGGAGATGTAAGGATGAGAGTTGGGGAAATAGGGTTCAGCGACTCGGTAGGCGTAAGTGGTCAATCATCTGCTGTTGTGTACGATGATACAGCTTATTTCGGCGCATGGAACACAAGTAGAGAGGGGACTACGATCATTGAGGTGTCGCCACCTGCGGAATAGAGCCAAACAATCATAAAATGGCAAAAGAGACTTTGGAATTTATGTTGTTTTATAATTTGGCTCTAAAAGGAATTTTGATTTTTATCATATAATTGATAATCTGTTTGCATATGAGTAATTTTCTTAGCAAATTTGTATTTTTAGTTTTAAGATTCGTTTTTAGTCTATATTCAATTGCGTTTTATTTTGCGTTGCTCTTGGCTGCGGTTATCAGCTCGGGAGGATTGTCCCAGGTGCAAAAAGAGATGATGCCGTATGGTATCGCAATATTGACTGTGGCTATGGTTGTCGCACTCGGATTGGCGATATTCAAAAAACCTAAATTCGGGAATGAAGTGACGAGAAAGAAAGAAGGATATGTTTTTTATTTTAAAAGCGCACCATTCATAATACCGATTTTATTTATCGCGATAGGGGTAGTGGCGACATGGTTGGCAATTATGTTATTCGCCGGAGATGTTACGGAAGAAGTATTTTTCTCATTTTATTTGTGGGTTGGGCCAATAGGTCTAGCTTTATTGATATGTTATTACGGTATGATTAAACGATGGTCGGTTGTTTACGCATCAGATATTAATAATATTACCGTCAAATTCGCAAAATTCGAATTGATACCTTGGACATCCAATATAAATCCGGCAGAAATCAGAGAAGTGGTTTTCAGGACACTAATTCTTGAAACAGGAAGTAAAACTTCATCAGATGCGAAGCTGAAAAAAACAAAAGACGAAATTGATGAGTTGGCAAAAGGGTTTACGGTTCAATCTACCGATATGGTGGAGTTCATTGATAGAACAAAAAAAATGTATCCCGGGATGGCGATTATATTGGAGAGGATTATCTTGAAGTCGCATAATGGTAAAAAAACGCCGATTGTGCTTAATGAAAAGTCGGATTTTAAATCTTTTGTGAATATATTCTTCAAGGGTAGAAAACCGATGATTATATGGAAGTCGAGGATGATGTATTGAAGGCTGACATCGGGTCAAATGATGAAGACAAAAGCTGCCATATTCGGACCGGTCCAAATCCGTTAAGTTTACAGTCAGGTGGCGCGTTTATGTAAAGACCAGCATGTTCAATCTGTTAATTCCCAACCGGTTGGGGTTT
>JBAYGX010000125.1:0-3841 GCA_041666465.1 Candidatus Altimarinota bacterium | reverse complement strand
GGAGAAGATCAAAAAGTTTTTTGCAAAAATCAAACTGTTTCTTGGCATTGGCACTGTTAAAATCAGTTTCGATATACCGGCATCTTTTTCTGATAAAGATAAAACTGTAAAAGGGAATGTTGTAGTTCTTGGAAAAAGTGATCACAAAATAACAAGCATTACCCTTAAAATGGTAGAAGAATATTCACATAAAAATAATAATGGGCAAGTTCATCGCAAGCAGTTTACATTAGGAGAAATCGTTCTGAATAAACCGTTCGATGTTAAGCAAGGAGAAGAAAAGAAAGTTAGTTTCGAACTGCCTTTTGAGATTTTACGATCAAAAAACGATCAGCTTAAAGAGAAAGGTGGAGTTTTGGGAGCTCTTGGTAAGATTGGTTCTGTTTTGGACAACGAGAACTCTACTTATTTCATTCAAGCAGTTGTTGATGTCGAAGCAGCATATTTTGATCCTACTGCTCGTGTAAAAATACAAAGACAGAAGGCATAAGTTTAAGAGCCCTGCTGTTGTAATAAAATCCATAAATCGTATTATACAAGAGGTTCTAATTTCATAATTTAAAAAATCTCATGAAGAAAATGTATTTCCTGTTGGTCGGGTTGATTGTTTTGGGTTTCGCCGGATGCGCAAGCACGGATGTTGTCGAGAATGATGTTCCGACTACTGATGACACGGTCACGACAGAACCTGTAGCCGAAGTATCGTATCTTACTTACACTTCGGATTCTTTGGGTCTTAGTTTCGAGTACCCTGCTACCGGTGTTAGTATTACTGAGGATTTGGATACGGATCAAGATGGCGAAATAGGCACGGTTACCTTGACTGCTGACAATGGGAATACGACTAACCTATCTGTCGAATGGATAGATTCACCTACTCTAACCGGGAATATGGCTAAACATCTATGGACACTTCTTCTTTATAGCAATCCGTCTTGTGAATTGACAGAGGAAAGCATCACAACAGATAAAGAAATATATGGACTTGCATTGTCGGATACTGGCGTAGTTGGAGATTGCGACATGTTTAATGATGTATATTACTTCCCTGCTCAAGTGAATAAAGCAGTTACTATTTCTTCAGGTCAAGAACCTTCCTTTTCTGATTCTGATGTGAATCAACATTTCTTGGATTCGATTAGGTTGTTTCAATAGTAGCTTATAGTTAAGAACCCCGCCGGGAAGGTTGGGGTTCTTTTTTTTTACAAATAAGTCCTTACTAGTCAAAGGATATGGGAAGAATTAAAAGAGGGCGCTCCGCGGCTGAAATAGGAGATTGCATACGCAATCATCTTATAATATAAAAGCCGTCCGCTTCGCTACCGGCTGCTACCAACAAACTTTCCTGAACTCGCACTTCTCGCACTCTTTCCCCTTCACGATCTTATCGAACTTCAACTCCTGAATCGCCTTATAACTATTTTTTATTTCACCTTTCAGCCCTTCAATATCCGCCTGCATAATGCTCGTCTGAAACCTCTTGCCAGGCCCCTCGACGAAATCCAATTCGCAAGAAACAACTTTCCACTTAAACCATTTGTCCAGCTCGCACATAAGCTTATAAAAAACCAACTGCCTGTAATTGTCGGCTTTCGCGCCTTCGTTTAACCCTCTGATCGCATTTTCCGATTTCGGTCTTCCGGTTTTGTAATCCACAACATTTACCGTCCCCAATTTTTCATCTATCAAATCTATCCTGTCCACTTTCCCCGTAAGAGGGATCCCGTCAAAAATCACTTTGTGTGACGCGAGATTGTATTCGTTAAAAAGCGGGATTTTTAAACCGTTTTTATTGTACTCAAAATATTCTGTCAGTATTTTTTTACCTTTTTCAAGCGACTCTTCCAAATCCGCTTCGGTAGTCACTTCCTTCCTGATACCTTTTTCAAACGCGCTCAGCAAGAAATCGAGATCAGGAGCATATTTTTCCCTTTTAAATTTCTCAAAAAACTCTTGTAATGCGAAATGCACAGCGGAACCGAAAGCCAAATGTTTCGCTTTTACACGCGGTACTTTTAAGATGTTTTGGTATAAAAATTTCCTCGGACAGTTTATGTAATTGTTTAAAGCGGTAACACTCAAAACGAAATCTTTCAAAACCTCTTTCAGATAGCCGGTTAATCCTTCGGAATGCTCTTTCGCAACAGGTTTCGCCAAATACAATTTCAATCTTTCACGAGCTTCATCTTTATATTTTTGTGTATCGAACTTTTCCGCATAGTCGAGTATTTCAGCAACAAAAACAGATGGTGATTCCTCTCGCATCTTGCCCGTTCCCCTATCATAAGTTTTTGCGCATGTTATATAAGCCTGTTTGCGTGCTCTTGTAAGTGTCACATAAAAAAGCCTTCGTTCGTCTTCGATTTCCAGACCTTCCGATAAATCCTGCATTGCGAAAATATTATCGGGAAGTTTGATTGCGTCGCGAGCACCTTTGTATTTTTCCCATGCGCTGGAGATCGCTTTAAAAATAAAAACATGATCGAACTCAAGCCCTTTCGCTTTATGCGCGGTCATCAATTTAACAGATGACTCGCCCATCTTTAACGACTCTTCGGGCATTTGAATCGAATACTCCTCCATCAAGTCGAGCATCTCAAGAAACGACTTTAGCTTCATGTGATGATCGCCTTTATTGAAAGATTTTATTTGGTCAAAAAATGTCTTTATCCTGTTCAATTCGCGCACATCATCTCGCTTCAAAATATATTCCATAAAACCCGATTCGTTTATAACTTTCTCAAAAAATTCCGCGAATGTAAGGTTTAAATTATAAGCCGTCCACTGATCGAGCAAAATGCTCAAATTATTGATCTTAATTATGTTTTTCAGACCTGATTCTTTCAGCAAAGCCATATCTCTTGTTACCTCGTAATATCTCTTTTTTTTCTTATGCACCAAGTTGGTTAATCTATAAATATCTTCGCGTTCGATATCAAGAAAATCCAAATTTAACATTCGGAAAAATTCAATATCGTCTCGCGGATTATTAATTACTTTTAGAAGGCTTATTATTTTTTGGATTTGGATGTCATTAAGCAGATTTTCACCTCCGGAAATTTCATATTTAATATCAAGTTTTTCAAAAAACCTCACCAAGTCCGAAACATCACGATTTCTTCTGTAAAAGACTGCAATTTCGGATAGATTAACTCCCGATTCGCGCAGTTCGGAAATCTTCTTTGCTATAAAATATGCCTCTTCGTTCCCGTCATCCAGTTCGCACAAGTAAACGCCCGAACCTGTTTCGCTTTTTTGAGCTTTTAGTTCTTTAATTATGTCCGGTATGCGCGTTTCAAGACGCTGTTTATTATTTACAATAAGTGCTCTCGCAGCATCCAGAATCTTCTGATCGCTCCTGTAATTTTCCGTAAGAACAACTTTTTGAACATCGGGATATTTGTCCGTAAACTCCAAGATATTCTCAAGCGACGCGCCTTGAAATCTATAAATCGCTTGATCGTCATCCCCTACCGCAAATATGTTCGGTGAATCGAAAAACTCACCCAAAATCGTCACAACCGCGTTCTGCGAACTGTTCGTGTCCTGATATTCATCCAGCAAAAAATACTGATATTTCTCCTGATAGTAAGCTCTCAAGAAATCATCAGTCTTCAGTTTTTCAACCACAAACATAATCATATCTTCATAATCGTATCTCCCCTTCTCTTTCATTTTTTCTTGATATTTTTCGTACACAAGCGCCATCTCTTTTTGTTTCTCAATATCTTCGAGCCTTTTCGTATCTTTACCTCTTGGCTTCCCTGTCCGCGGGTTTATTTTCATCTCACTTTTCGCCCTTCCCTCTTCATCAGCAATCAATTCATTTAATTTCTCAAGC
>JBAYGX010000124.1:0-3852 GCA_041666465.1 Candidatus Altimarinota bacterium | reverse complement strand
TATTTGGCAAAACAGTATAATTTACTTGAAGAAATCGGTGCTTATTACGAGCCTGCTAACGAAATGGATCGCTCCGGAGTTGCGGAAATGATTTTTAGAATGCATGCGGTCTTAAATTCAGAATCCGATAGTTATACAAAAGAGTCTCGAGATGAATTGCTTAATGATTACGGGCTTGCCGAATTGATTTCGGAAAAGACAATGATTATTGCGGATTCGTATGAAATGAATTCGGATGGGATTGTTTATATTGATTCTTATCACGAAGATGAGGATGGTGTTTTTTCGTTGGAATCTTTTGCCGATGCGGCTGAGATTTTGGTTGCGGATTATTATTCCGTGTCGGATGGTGTAATTGCGGTTGATGAATATACTGCGGATTATGATGAGTATGTTAATTTGATTGATTACGAGGATCGAAGTGATGAGTGGGTTGTCGTGTTTGTTGTTAGAGATGGTGAGGTGGTTACATTTGATGAAATTCAAGTTGAAGAAAATCCGGTTTATGAAGAGCCGGCGCGGTCTGTGCTGGGTACGCTTACTACTGCCAATTCTGTTGGGCGAACAGGTTCATATTATTTGCCTGAAGGTTATAATTTGGAGGAAAAACCTTTATTGGTTGTTTATCACGGGACTAATGGTGACGGGCTTCAGATGTTGAATTATTTTGTCGATCTTGCGGAGGAGAAAAGTTTTATTATTGTTGCTCCCGATTCTCGAATCTCTCCTAATGGTGATTACACATGGGAGGTTGGTTCGAGTGAGGGTGAAGTTACCGAAGATTATACGCATATGACGGATTGTATTGCCGAGGTTGCGGCGATTTCCGGTGTTTCTTTTGATGAGGATTTCGTGATGGCGGCCGGGTTTTCAGGTGGGGCGAGTTCGGCACCTTATTATGCGACAAACGAGAATTGGTTTACGCATTTTGCCATTTTGCATGGTGGGGTTTTTACCGGTGGGATGGGGGATAATATTATTCCGGGTTGGCTTTCGACCGGGGATAGCGACACATTAAGAACTCCGGATATGTTTGAGGGTTATGTTGCCGATTTGGAGGATGCCGGTTATACGGATTTAACCTACAATGTTTATTCCGAAGGGCATGAGTTGGGGGATCTGGAATTGAGGGAGTTGGTGGAGTGGTGGTTGGAGTAGCGAGATTTGCGCTCGGTAGCGGAATTTAGGCGAGCTCCGTTGAGCCTAAATGGAGCGGACGACAATTTTTAAGAAATAAGTTTCTTATTTCGCAAAAAATTGAGCAAATCCCTATTGAAGGGTATGGAAGTGATCACTTGTGTTAGGTTATAGCTTACAGATTGAAGAGGAGATAGTGAAGAATGTCGTGAGCTTTTTCATCTTTTTTTAATGTGCTTTTGGTATATAGGGAGTGTAAGTTTTTATTTCCATGTATTTTGTGATAAATTACAAATGTCATATCGTTTATGGGATTTGAAATGAATAAAACACAACAGTACAAATTGCCTTCCGTTAGGAAGTTCGATAGCAAAAGATTCCTTAAAAAAGTTAAGGAGCTTAGGGAAGTAATGCTTACTAATGATCCTAAGCGTTTTGACGATGATGACAATGTTTCAAAATAAGCATGTTTTGGTGGATACTTGCGTGTTGAGTTATATCTTCAGGAGTCCTGATATTTTTGCCGAGCTCTTTAATGAATTTGCCAAAGTAAAATGCAATATTTGTATTCATGCTTTATTGAGGTTGGAATTTGTAAGAAGTGCGATTGGCAAAGCTGAAAAAGATAAATTCGATAAATTTTTGAATGAGGAATTTTTGACGATTCCTGTTGATTCCATCGTTTATAAAATGGCTGACGAGTTATATCCTTTATATAACTATTGCGGATCTGTTAGAAATCAAAGGCAGATTTCAGTTGTAGATGCTATAAACGCCAGTTTCCTTAAAAAATATAATGATGGTTTGTTTTTGCTTACGCTTGATAATAGCGATTATCCGCTTGAGATTCTTGATAGGGTGAAAGTTGGAGCCATTGATGATGGTAAGCAAATTCTTACCTGGGGGATTTATCGGTTTAATCCCGTGAAGTTTGAGGAGAAGATGGGGAGGTTTGAGGGGAGGGGAAGAAAATAGGCAGTTACAGTTAAGGAGTTATTTTCTCGATTATTTTTTCTGCGAAATTCAAAAATAAATAGAAATGATTTATGGAAAATTTTATGGATTCTCCATTCATAAAATTGAATGTTTCTCCTTGAAACGAAATTGTTTTATTTTCTCCTTCGTATATAGACATATTATGAGTAGTATTTCTCATGATGTTTAAAACCTTTAGGTAATTGTTTTCTTCTTTGGTTAAGTTTAAATTCTTGTAATATTTATGTGCGCTGACGTGGTCATCCATCAATTGTTTTATTTCATAACAGGTGGTTTTTCCTAGTTTTTCTTTGCATAAGCTTTCGTATTTTTCTCGAATATGTCTTTTTTCGTTTTTGTTTTTTTCTTTAGGATTTTATCGTAATAATATCGTGTCCGTCCTTCTATAAGCGATTGGAGTTCTATTATGAAGAATCTTCTAATACCTTTGTCTATTTCTTCGTAATTAACTTTCGCCATTCCTAATCCTATTTTTTCTTTATTTTCGTTTATGAAATCCAGAACACTTATAAAAGTTATAAGTATTCTCAGTAGGTTTGAGTATTGTGCATATGTATAGCTCTTGTGTCCTTTTTCTTGTTTTTTTAATAAAACAATTATTCTGTCTCGTCTTTCGTTTAAATTTTTTATAAGTATTTTTACCAATGTCTCTTTGTTAGCTACCACAACACTTCTTAAACTTCTTTCCGCTTCCGCACGGGCACGGTTCGTTTCTTCCCGCTTTTGGCATTGAGGCTGCAGGAGCCGATGTTCCGGAGTCGAAAGTGCTTCTTGTAACTGTGCTGTTTGCGCGATTCGGTCCCAGGACGGAATCGATTTGGGCTTCGTTTGTGCGAAGGTTGGCAGGTTCTTTTATGGTTATCGGTTGAGGTTGTTCTTTTACCTTAATCTTGAAAAGCGTGTTGACGGTTGTGCGTTGGATCTCTCTTTGCATCTCTTGGAATAGTTTGTAGCTTTCGGATTTATATTCTACGAGCGGATCGCGTTGACCGTAACCGCTGAGTGCGACACTTTCACGCAAGTGTGACATCTCGTCGATGTGTTGCATCCAGAGGGAGTCTATAATTCGGAAATATAGATCTTTTTCGACTTTACGAAGAACTTTTGAGCCGCTTTCGGCTTCTTTAAGGTGTTTTGCATTCGCAAAACTGCTTGATTCTATTGACCCTTCGTTTCCACTTTCCGTGGAAACTGCGGGTCTGTAGTCAGGGATAGTTTTTTCCTTCTCGAGGTATTCGCCGATTAGATATTTTTTTAAAATTTCAATCATCTTCTCTTCATATTCGATTCCCTCAATCTCTTCCATGTTTAATGGGCTTGAAGGGTCTGCATGTATTGCGCGGACTATTTCAAGAATTTCTTGATAGTCAAAAATCGGACCACCTTTTTTTTGGACGGCTTGGCTTTCGATATGATTTGCCACAATGGATTCGACCTCTTTTTCGATTAGGATTAAAATTTCGTTTTTGATGTTTTCGGCTTCGAGAACTTCTCGCCTTCGGCGGTACATAATCTCTCTATGTTTATTCATTACATCATCATATTCGACCAGGTGTTTTCTGATGTCGAAATGTCTGCCTTCAACAGCTTTTTGTGAGTTTTCTATAGCTTTTGAAATTCTTTTGTTCTCTATAACCATGTCGTCGGGGACTCGCAAGAATTCCATCATTTTCTTGATCGAATCGGCTCCGAAAAGCCTCATCAAATCATCTTCCATTG
>JBAYGX010000123.1:0-3926 GCA_041666465.1 Candidatus Altimarinota bacterium | reverse complement strand
GTCTTTTCATTAATGGGTAATGTGTAACTAATCGGTCAATCCCGATTTTTGACGCAAGTAGAACAAAGAAAAAACCTCACCGGAGTGAGGTTTTTGACTGTTGATGGAAGAGAGGCTGTCCGGTTTTATGGCAAGAATGGCAAAAGGGCCATTTCTCTTGCGATTTTTACCGCTCGTGCAACCTGTTTTTGGTGGTGTAAGCACAACTTGCTATATCTTCGTGCTTGTATCCTGTAAAAACCTGTTACATGAGATCTCAATTTGTTAATCTTTTTGTAATCTATGTATCCGACTCCGTCTACACAGAAATGACATTTTTTCATATTTTTGGGGAAGTTAAGTTTTATTGTTTATGGAGTTTCGCCTAATGGGAATTGGGCCGTCCGCTTCGCTACCGGCTTATCCTTCGAATGCTATATCTGCTTCCGGAGCTTGTTCGACAGGTGCCGCTTCATCACTTACAGGAAGGTTTTCATCCTGGACTTCTCCTGCCATACCATTCTTTTTCTTTTCCAAAATAATCATATCCTCAACAACAACCTCCGTCCTGTGTTTCCTTGTACCATCCGGTAAATCCCAAACACGAGTCTTGAGATAACCTTCGATGTATACGAGATTTCCTTTCCTAAGAAGATCCGCACAAATTTCAGCCAATCTTGACCAAGCTACGCATTCTGTAAATTCAGCAGATTCATGTCTTTCCGAATTTGATGTAACCCATTCTCTGTTTGTTGCAACTCCGAATGTGGCGATTTTCTGACCACCTTGAGTTTCTTTTAATTCAGGGTCGCGCGTTAGATTTCCGATAAGAATTACCTTGTTTACTGTTCTCATTGTTCTTGTGATTAAGAGTTAATCGTTGTTTTTATTGAGTTTTTAGATAGAGATATCGATATCCGTATCGTCCATAATCGCTTTAAGTTTTCTATCCAAATCATCCATCACTTCCTCTTTTTTCTTCTCTTTCTTGACCGGCTTCTTTTCTTCTTTCTCTTCTTTCGGCTCTTCTACAACTTCTTTTACTTCTTCTACTTCCTTCACTTCTACAACCTCTTCCACTTCTTTCTTCTTTGTCTTCTTTACCGCCACCACTACCGGCTCTTCTTTAACCTTAACCGGTACAGGTTTTTCATCTTTTACCTTAACCTTCTTGCTGAAATCCAAATCGGCTTCCGTTGTCTTGGTTGGGATATGATCGTCCGGAACTTTTATAAGCAAAGATCTGATAATCGACTGGTCAATCCTCAAGATGTCTCTTAATTCCTTCATTTTCGCAGAATCACCTTTGAAATTGATTACGACATAATAGCCGACATCTTGGCCTTTTATTTTATAAGCCAAATCTCGTCGACCCCATACATCTTCAAGCAAAATCTTACCGTTTGCATCGGTGATAAGTTTTTTTATCGTATCCAACTGTTTTGCGATCACATCGTCGCTCTTATCAGCTCCGAAGATGACCATGAGCTCGTATTGGCGAGCTTCAGAAAGTATTTTTGGCATGTTCTTTCTTTGGTTACTACCCTTATGTGCCTTAAACAAGGGCAGAAAGATAAATTTGAGATGTCCCTAATGGGACTTAGGCGCGAAAAGGTTACCAGATGAGAAATCCGGATGCAAGGGAAAATTGAGGTGTCAGCTATCAGCCATCAGCTCACATTTACCAGTCTGATAGCTGATAACTGTTATCTGTTACCTGTCCCCTGAAAGCTTCCCCACCACCCACTCCGTTGCCTTCGGTCCTTTTAGTCGACTTCCACCTTCATCGAACACCGGCAACGGCCATTTTTCTCCCGTTGTTTCGCCTACCGTAAAAGGTGTGCCGAATTTACCTTTCAAAAGTGCATGGTCGTTTTTACCAATCGCAGGCTGATCGCCAATAACAGCTATTTTTTGCGCATTTCTTCCGCAATCGATTCCTCTTTTGGCCAATAAATATTCCGCCAACCTCTTCACTCCCTGATCTTTATTCGCATTTTTTGGACTAACATGTGCCGCAAGGTCGGAATCAAGAATCTCAAACTCGTTTCCATTTTCGAATTTATTTAAAATTTTTGCGCCTGCGCGAGTAATCGTAGCCGTAAGGCCAGGTCCTTTCGGTCTCAAAAGAAGTTGAGTATTCCTCTCCTCAACAGATTCGCACAGATCTTTAAGACCATGCTCAAGTTCATACTTAAGAGCTTTTCTGTCGAGTTTTTTCTGATCCCATTTTATTTCATAAAAAAGCTCGTAATCGTTTTTGTGCTTATCAAAAAAATACCCAAGCGCTCCATTTTCACAGATGAAATACCAGTTTTGTTGGGTCTTGAGCGGATTTGTGGAATGTTTGAGAATTTGGGATAAAATTTTCCCTTTCGTATGATTGATTGTTCTTCCCGTTACAAACGCCAAAGGCATTTTTAAGCTCAGTTCGGCAAGAATTTTAGCCAAAGATTCCGAAATTTCCGTTCCCCCAATCGCAGTAAGAGTCCCATCTATATCAAACATCACACAAGAATATTCTTTTTCGAGAGCCTTCTTAAATCGCGATTTATAGCCGTGTAAGTTCATCAAGTTTTTTTAGAGCTTCAATCGGTGTCAGACTATTTATATCAATTTTCTTGAGAGCTTCAAGTGCCGGATGCGTTAATTTCCCCGGTTCGCGCGAATCCGCGTATGTGCTTGTTGCCTTCCCGAAGATGTTCATTTGATCTTCCGGCACGCGAGTTGTGCCTTTTGTAAGCCTTTCTTCGATACCCCGTTCAACAATCCCTTCTTCAAGTTCTTCCAGGATTTGTCTTGCCTTGTTTGTAATTTCAATAGGCAATCCGGCAAGGCGCCCGACTTCGATTCCATAACTTTTATCAATCCCGCCTTCAAGAATTTTATATAAAAATATGATTCCTTTTTCCTTGTCCTCTTTTGCCGTGACATGGCAATTTATGCCTTTCTCAAGCCTTTCCACGACAGGTATAAGCTCGTGATAATGTGTCGCAAAAAGTGTTTTTGCTTTTATTTTGTCATGTATATATTCGCAAATCGCCCATGCAATCGACATACCGTCGTAGGTGCTCGTTCCACGGCCGATTTCATCAAGAATTATCAGGCTTCTTTCAGTCGCATTATTAATAATATTCGCCGTTTCCTGCATTTCGACCATGAATGTGCTTTGACCTTTCACGAGGTTGTCCGAAGCTCCAACTCTGGTGAAAATCCTATCCGTTACACCGATCTCGGCAGAGTCCGCCGGAACGAATGAGCCGATATGCGCGAGAAGTGTTATAAGTGCGACTTGGCGCAAATAAGTCGACTTTCCGCTCATGTTCGGACCGGTAATTAAAATCAATTGCTGCGAAACATGATTGAGCTCTGCGTCGTTCGGCACAAAAGATCTCGAAAACGACATTTGTTCGATAACCGGATGGCGGCCTTCTTTGATTTTTATCAATTGTTTGCTTGTAATTTCCGGCTTACTGTAGCGGTTTCTCATGGCCGTTTCCGCAAAAGACGAAATAATATCGAGCTTCGCAATCGTTTCCGCATTTTTCTGAATTTCTTCTATGAATTCAAGAGCTTGCGATTTCACTTCCAAGAAAATCTTGTATTCCAACTCAACTATTTTTTCTTCTGCAGTCAGAACTTTTTCCTCATATTCTTGCAATTCCGGCGTTATAAACCGCTCCGCGTTCACGAGAGTCTGCTTGCGAATATAATCCGGTGGAACAGACCTCAAATTCGCCTTACTTATCTCAATATAATAACCAAAAATCTTGTTAAATCTGACCTTGAGTGAAGAAATTCCAGTGCGTAAAATTTCTTTTTGCTGAAGATTTTGGATAAACGATTTCCCCTCCGTGCTCAAAGATTGCAAGTCATCAAGCTCGTCGAAAAATCCCTTTTTAATCAGTCCTCCTTCTCGCAAAATCATTTTCGGTTCGTCCAAAATC
>JBAYGX010000122.1:0-3979 GCA_041666465.1 Candidatus Altimarinota bacterium | reverse complement strand
TTCTCTAGCCTACTAGTTCCTTCTTCTTATCCTCTTCACAATCCTCCACCCCACCCAAACCACCGGCACAATCCATAAGTAAACAACAATCCATATCACGGCATTAACCCCACTCTGCAAGAACAAAATCCAACTCTGAACAGCCTCTTTCACAATTTCAACAGGTCTCCAATCATTGACCGGAGCAGTAATTGAAATATTTTCAGTCAAATAAACCGTAACTGTCGAATAAGAAGATTGGTTTTCATAATACTGCATTTGCCCTTCAAGCGAATCTATCTCGCTTCTTACACCCTCGAGATAGCTGTAAACCGATAAAATATCTGTCACATTTGTAGCAGTATCAAGAACAACCAAGTATTGCTCTTCAAGAGCTTTTTTATTATCAAGTCGAGCTGACAAATCTATATATTCCTCAGTAACATCTTGCGCATCAACCGATTCGGATTCGATAACATCAGCCATCGCCTTAACACCAGTCATCGCATCATCAAATTTATCCGCAGGAATACGGAACTCAACACTTCCCGCCATCGCACCGTCATAAGTCTCATAAGTTGAGGAATAAGAAACATAACCACCCAGAGTTTTTGCCAAATCCGAAATCGCAGAAACACTTTCGTTAGTACTATCAACCTGCAAACTCAAACTCCCATTCTTAATAATCATCGCATCGGTAAAATCTATCTGACTCAAATCGACAGTCGACCCATCCACCGGAACCGGAGCCTCGGCATAATAATAATCATAATCAGTCGTACTTGCATTTTGTATCGACTTCATTGTCGACTCACCTTCATAATATGACGACTCATCATAATAATCACCACCTGTAGAAGTCGTATATGGCTCATAACCTCCGATTCCAGCCCCTCTTCCTCCAACCCCAAGCGCATAAACAAACAAAAGAACAAACAACACTCCAGCAACCTTAACAACTTTCCCCCATTTGGTTTTAAGGAATTCACAACATTTCATTTTGATTTTGGTTAAATTTTTGAAAAAAATTCTTAATTTATCTCTTCTCTTTCTTCATCCCCTCTTTACTAGCATCTTAACTATCTTCTCTAGTTTACTAGGTCCTCTCTTTTTCTTCTCTTTACTAGCTCACTAGGTCCTTCAGTCCACTAGGTCCTTTCTTACTAGCATACTTCTTCCCTATCATCACCACGCTTCCAATCGCCAAAACGGCAACAATCACAAGCGCAATAACACTATGAACAACCATCGAAACCAAAATAGTAACTCCGGCAAACACAACCGCCACAACAAAAGTAATCGCACCAATGATAAATCTGCTAACGCCTCCAAGGAATGGCAATACATCAAGAACAGTTGAAAGCGGCGCAAAAATCATCATCATACCAACCCACATCATTACAAAACCAAGTAGTCTAAGCATCCAAAGCGAAGTCACATATTCGGCATGCAAAATCGTAATCGCCTCATCTCTCGTCGCATTAAAAATCCTGAAAAGCACATTGTTGTCTGCATCTTTATAAGTGGAAATCTGACCACCGCCCAATTGACCAAAAACAGTAACACTACCACCGGTATTAATAACCGTATATTTAATCCTCAAATCTCCAACTTGAGGAGTCGCAACAGCCCCTTTCCCAACATAAATATATCCGCCGGACAAACTCGCCGTCATACCTGTAACAGAAGGCAAAACGATATTTTGCTCAGTCAAAGAAACTTCTGAAAACGCAGGAAGCGTAACATTGGCAATATCTATTGAATATGTACCAACCGTAGCCGCAGAAACTCGTTTCTCGGCACTTTCAAGCGCTCTTGGAGGGTTATAATGATCGGAAGGATATTCGAACTTGGTTGAATCTGAAGGGTATTCAGTCCACTCATTTTTATAGTTATAAGTTGTCGTCGTAGTTTCAGAACCACCGGTATTGGTAGTGGAACTTGTCTCGGTATCTTCAACCCAAGAATACATCTCAACAGTCCTATCGACAGCAATATAGGAACCTGCAATCAAATAATCATCACCAAGAGTTTCGGTAGAACTCAAAACCCCCGAGGCGGAAACAAGAGAACCCTCAACCGCAGTACCAACATCAGCACTGATATCTATAGCGGTTACTGCAATTTTTGATAAATCGGCACGACCTTCATTCCAATACAAAAGCGCAAAAGAACCTATAAACAGAACCACTCCGAAAATCACACCAGTGATAGATGCAAGAATTCTTGAACCATATCCGGTTCTAGTTGTCTTGGTGAATGAGTTTACCATTTTTGTTTTTTTATTTTATAAAAATTTTCATCAGAAAGATAACGGGAGATAAGGAAGTTTGCAAATAAAAAGAGGCATAACTATATGCCCCTTTTTAAAATAACACCGCCGGCTAATTAATCATTTTCATCTTGTTCATTATGAATACCATGACCATGATGACGCATTTCACCTTCGTTTTCTTGTAACATTTTCACAACATTGGCATCATCAGATGTTATCGTAACGACAACACCATTATCTATATTCTCAACCGTACGAGAGACATTAATTTCAGCAGGCGGATCGAATTTAGCAAACTCCTCAGCCTGGCTTTGCAGTTTCTCAACTACAGTCACATCATCGGAAGTAAGAGTTATTTTTACCCCATTCTCCAACGATTCAACTGTTTTCGTCACAACCGTCTGATCAACATCAAACATCTCCTCAAAAGGTCCACCGCGACCATCTTCGGCAAAAGCATCAGGCATATTTTGCAATTTCTCAACAGTTGCCACGTCATCGGAAGTAACAGTAATAACAACACCATTATCTATATTTTCAACAGCTCCTTGAAGCTTATCCATAAAACGAGGTGCATCTTCTTCAGATGCATAAAGCTCATTACCATCAACCGTAATTGTAGCATCGGAAGCATACGCCTGATTGATTACAAGCGACGCTGTAATGAGACAAGCCATAACCGAGAATGCCGAGATACTTCTGGTAAGATTTTTTTTCATAATACATTTTTGTTATTGAATATTTTGAATTCTTGCCCCGAAAGTAGATTTGTCGACCCGCGGCATAACAGCCCAAATCTGCGACAAATGTACTTTTGCGATATGGCAATCTTATGAATATATTGTGAAAATCTCGTGAATCACAATTCCAAAAGAGTTCAGATCCAAAGGATATCTTCAGGATTTTTTTATGCTATAAATAACAGCAACTGGCATCACTCCTTCAATACCACGCTCGACATGGGAAGGCGGCAAATTGCGTTGAAGCTCCGTAAACATAATAAATAAATTTAATCATCACGCCCAATAACCATACTGAGCTTTAGCCCTAGCCTTTGCTTCCTGATAAGGGACTTCACTACGACATAATGTTAAAGCCATTAAAGCCGGTGGTGGCAAGTTCTCACCTAATCGGCTGGCAGCCTCTAATTGCGCCCAATCATAATCATATCCTAGATCAACATATTCTAAAGTCACCCTATCAAATTGAGATCCAAAACTAGGACCAACACTAGCTCTCAAATGATCAATTCTTCCATCCCCATAGGAATCAGGACGACCAGGTGCCATATGACATATCAGTTAAATACATAAGAACACTTAAAAAATACCCAATTCCTCGACAAAAGTCAAGATATGTTTTGTAATTCCAACTGGTAGCCCAAAAGATATGATTATAGAACTGCTAACGACAAAAACTAACCATCATGCCTAATAACCATGCCGAGCTTTTATTTCTTGCGCTATTTTATACAAAATTTACAACCTTCTTCTACCTTCCGCTGTTCTACCACCTACCGGTCTTTGTATATCAACTTTTGACGGAGCCAAAGGAGCGCGCCTTGTTAGTAGTGGTTGTCGTGGAAACGCTGGCTGTGCAGATACAACTGGAGCGACTCTAGAAGGAGGTTCTGATCTTTGTGGTATAGGTGCAACTTGTACAGGCTCTCGTATCGGACTCGGGGCATCTCCACCTGCATAAACTCCCGATACTCTTTGTCGTGCG
>JBAYGX010000121.1:0-4008 GCA_041666465.1 Candidatus Altimarinota bacterium | reverse complement strand
GCGTAATTTCCGCATATTCATCAGCAGAAATATATTCAATAGCTTTCTCAAGTGTCATTGGAACAATCGGAACCAAATAAAGAGCCTCATCGGTACCGGATGCTCTCATGTTGGTAAGTTTTTTATTCTTAATCGGATTAACAGTGATATCGGTTCCTTGATTATGCTCACCGATTACCATCCCGGGATAAACTTGCGTTTGAGGAGTAATAAAAAGAGGACCTCTCTCCTGTAATTTCCAAAGACTATAAGCCATAGCCCCTCCCAATTCACCGGAAATAATCGAACCAACCGTTCTTCTGGTAATTTTTCCTTTATAGGGTTCAAAATGATCGAAAGAATGATAAAGTGTTCCTTCGCCACGAGTCATAACAAGAAATTGCGACCTAAATCCAAGAAGCCCTCTCGTAGGAATCTCAAACTCAAGTTGAGTATTCCCGTTTTCAGACTTCATATTCACCATCTTACCTTTCCGTTTGGATAATTTTTCAATAGTCATTCCCGCCATCTCATCCGGAACATTCACAATTGCAAGCTCAATAGGTTCGTTCTGCACACCATCAATATCCCTCATGATTACTTCAGGTTGAGAAATTTGAAGCTCAAAGCCCTCCCTACGCATCGTTTCAATCAAAACCGCAATATGCATCTCTCCCCTTCCGTAAACACGAATCGCATCACTATCGCTCTGAAACTCAATTCGAAGCCCGACATTCGTCTGCAATTCCTTCTCAAGGCGCTCCTTAATATGCCTACTGGTAACAAGCGTCCCTTCCCTTCCGGCAAAAGGCGAATCATTAACCCTAAACTCAACCGCCAAAGTAGGCGGATCAACCTTAATTGCCAATAAAGGCTTCATATCCGGATCTGTCGTAATTGTCTCCCCTACATAAATATCCGGCAACCCGGCAATCGCCACAATATCACCACCTCCAACCTCAGGCGTTTCAACCCTATTCATCCCATCAAAAGTAAACAATTTCGTAATACGACCGGACCTCTTCTCACCATTCGGACGAATAATCGTAACATCCTGATTCGGCTTAATAACACCTTCAAAAACACGCCCAACCGCAATACGCCCAAGAAAATTATCATAAGAAAGAGTAGCAGGTTGCATCTTGAAAGGCGCATCCAACTTGGAATTGGCAGGCTTAACATATTCCAAAATAAAATCCAAAAACGGATTAATATTCACTTGTTCATCGGTAAGTTTCCTAATCGCAATCCCTGCCCTCGCATTCGCATACATATAAGGAAAATCCAACTGTTCGTTTGAAGCACCAAGTTTGGCAAACAAATCGAAGGCCAAATCCACAACTTTATCAGGTCTGGCAGTCGGCTTATCGATTTTATTAATCAAAACCAAAACCTTATGCCCCAACTCAAGAGATTTCTTAAGCACAAACTTGGTCTGCGGCATCGGTCCTTCATATGCATCAATCACCAAAATAACAGCATCAACCGTCCGAAGAACGCGCTCAACTTCCGATCCGAAATCAGCATGCCCCGGAGTGTCTACTATGTTTATCTTGGCATCTTTGTAAACAATTGAAGCATTCTTAGCATAAATCGTAATACCTCTCTCTTTCTCCTGATCATTCGTATCCATCGCGCGCTCCTCTATACCCTTACGAGCATCAAAATGCTCACTCGCCTTAAGCATGGCATCAACAAGTGTTGTTTTCCCATGATCGACATGAGCGACAATGGCAATATTGTAGATATTCATAAATATAGTAATAGTTAAAAAATCGAAGCGGCGCAGACTATATGCCAAAATTGCCTGATTGGCAACAGGTTCCGAAATCTGCAATTTTTCTTCTACTATAAGCTACAACCTATAATCTACTCCCTACTTCAAAAACCTTATCAACCCGATAAATATCTGCCTAAATGAAACCCCCTCTATAAAAGATAAGAAAATCGAAAAAGAAAAAATCCCACACCCGGCTCCGGTTACCGAATATAACAATCTCTTCTTGAGAAGAAAAATCGGATCCAAAGACTCTCTATCATATGCATAAGTAAAAAGGACAGGAGAATCAACAACCGTCTCCAAGTTAACCCAATCCATATAGAGCTTATCATAAGAAGAAGCTATTTGCGGATCCTGATTGGAAGTAATCAAGCCATCATCAGATTGACTGGACGAAATATTCTCCTTTGGAAACAAATCAACTCCACCAAGAAAACTATAGATGTAGCTTTCATCTAAACCATTATAATCATTACCACCAACAACAGAACCATTTTTTAAATCAGAAATCAGCTCGATAGTATCCTCAGCAACTTCCTCTTCCTCCACTGATAAAACATCTTCAGGTATCGAAATCTCATCTGCTTGCACCCCTAAATGGGAAACCCCACCTCCATATACACCTCCCCAAACTTCTTCTACTTCTTCCACTTCCCCTTCTTGTATAGTTATTGAGAAATTGACAACATTGTCAAGAAGGTTTTTGGGACAAATAATCATCACAAAAAAAACGGATAAAACGGCTAGCAGAAAATATAAAAATCGATTCATTGGAAATATAAAAAACCTTTCTCAACCACCATCTAAACTCAAAACGCCTTGAAATACAAGAGCTTGCGTGATAGAATTACACAATTACATTTTAACAAGTAAAGACATGCAAGCAAAAACAAAAAGGGTAGCGGCAGCAGGACTCGTAACAAGCGTTGTATTACTATCTTTACAGATAGGAACAGCATTTGCCGCAAGTACTGTATCCTTAAGCCAAACGATATCTGACGGCGTTCAGTCCGTAGATTTCGTTGACGCATCGGGAGGATCGGTAGCAAGCCCGGGCGTATCATTCGGTGCTATGACTTTTGATTTCGATTACCAAACGGCAAACGGAACACTTGGTACAGAGGCTCAAAAAATTAGAATTGCAAACCCAACATCAGACTCAACATGGAGCGTGGTTGTTGCAGCAACTGGAGGTCCGACAAGCACATGGAGCGACGGACTGCATTTATATGACTACAACGATTCATATACCGATGGTGGTGACGACACCGATTCAGATTCGGTTGGTGGAAGACTTTCAATTAATCCTTCAGTAGCAACAATGGTTGGATTACCTGACGAATCAACATGTTCGGCCACAACAGGTATAACAAAAGGTTCAAGCTCGTCATTCCAAGAAATCGGAGGAGTTGTAAACAGCATTACTCTAGTCACAGGAGGCGCTTCGGCAACTCCATATTGCGCATGGGACATGACCGGAATAGATGTTTCACAAGTAATACCGGCAAGACAAGATGCAGGTACATACGGAATGGGATTCACAATCACATTGTCATAACAGAGCTAGGGGATTCTTACTATGTCACTATGTCACTTCTTCTACTTCCCCTACTTCTACAAAATCGTCAACATTAAATCAAGTCCATAAGTGCCTGGCAATTGTCTGCTGGGCACTTTTTGATTCACCGAAACTCCGGTAAAATCCCAGGCACAATTATAAGGCGCCAAAGAACCGGCTATAAGGAGAGATATACTGGAAATCGACAATTCCTGATCGAAACTGTTTTCCGAGCCTTTTGAAATACCTGAATCATCGGAACATCCGAAACTTGGCGATAAAACACCAATACTAGGATCTATCGTAAGCTGTCCGCCAAAACTATCAAAATCCGAACCGTCAATCTCACCACTGTGATCATTGTAATCATAATAATCACCTCCACCGGAATCCCACAAAGCAGAACTCCCGTCAGTCGCAGCAAGCGAAAGAGTCCATGTATTATTCGAACTCCAATTGGCAACACGAATCTTCTGATCGGAAGTACCAAAAACACCTTCGGCAACCTGACTTAAATCACTAAAAATCAGCCCATCCATACCAATTGAAGGCGAACCAACGCTCGCACCGAAAGAATCAACTATATCAGCTGTAATTGTAGACAATAATTCAACATTCGCCGATATATATAAAGCTGACATCGCAGAAGTTACAGCATGTGAAGCTGCGCCATTTTCAATAAAAGAATTGC
>JBAYGX010000120.1:0-4275 GCA_041666465.1 Candidatus Altimarinota bacterium | reverse complement strand
CGGCTGCACCGCGTTTTCTTTGTAGTTTTATGCCAAGATTATCCGCAACGATTGCGGCGGTTTCGAAATCGAGAATTTGGTTTATGCTTGCCAAAATCCCGTTTTTCATAAGTTCACCGATTACCTTGGCGGGTGAAAGTTCGGCCTTTTCCGCAAACTCTTTTACCGAGATAGTATCTTCTATTTCGACAATCTTGCCCTTTGTAACAACAACTCGTTCCTCTTTTTTGTGAAAATCGGATTTAACCAATCTGCCGGCCGTTTGTTTGCGTTGAGATCTGACGATTTCTCTTTCTCTTTCTTTTGCGATCATCTCATCATAGACTTCGGCGGTATCTTTTTCTTTGACGGCTAATTCGGTGGTAAGGAGGTCGGCCATATCGTCTTCAATCTCTTTTCCAGTTATGTCAAAACCAAGAGTTTTGCTTTTCGCTTTCAGCTCTTTTTGAGCCATCCCGAGTTTTTTGGCAAGATCGGCAACCTTTATCATTTATATTTATTGTTAAAAAACCAGCAAGCGCAAGTTTACCAGATAGAACCGATAGGACCAAATGAAAACAGCGGTCAGCTTATAGGTTGTAGTTTATAGATTATAGTTTTATGAAAAAAATCTTATCTATAATCTCCAATCTATAACCTATTCCTCAATCAGCACCTTCTCATTATTCCTCGCTCCCGAAATAGCCGAAATTTTATCCCCGAGCCTTCCGAGCTTTCTTTCACTGTCTTCATAACTGTTCTTCGCGCGACCAAGATGTGTTCCTACGAGTCTGAAATCCTCATTGAACTTCGAGAAATCAACATTTAATCGAGCAAGTCCGGCCATGATTTCACCGGCTCTTTTCTCGATCTCAAGTCCTCTTAGTCCGTTTAGAATCGTGGTCAAATAAATCGCAAAAGTATTTGGTGAAACCGGGAAAACATTTTTCGAGAAAGCGTATTCGATCATGCTCGGTCCTTCCAATTCGGTATCTTGAATTACAACTTCATAATAAACATTTTCAGCGGGAATATACATGAGCGCGAACTCAAGTGTTCCTTCGTCAGGCAAGATATATTTGTTAGAGATCTCATCTATGCGATTTTTTATATCCGTACGGAAAGCCTTTTTCGCCTTTTTCTTATCATCAGCAGAACCTTGTACCTCTATTAATTTTTTGAAATTTTCAAGCGAGAATTTCGCATCAATCGGGACAAGTTTCCCGTCTCTTAGTTTAATTACAGCATCGACAATATCTCCACTTTTGAACTTATATTGCATCTCATATTGAGCGGAAGAAAATCTGTCCTTTAGTAGATTTTCCAGAAAAAGTTCTCCCAATTGCCCTCTTAATTTAGGAGCCTTAAGTATCTGCTGGAGGTCAGTGAGATCTTTTCCGATTTCGTGAATTCTCTTGTTATGTTCTTTTAATGAAGAAAGCTCGTTCATCACGGAATTCATCGCACGAGCCGCTCCGTCGAGTCTTTCGTCAGTTGCTTTTCGCGATTCGTTAACAGATTTGCCGACTTGGCTTATGACAGTATTTAGTTGCCCTAACATCATTTTTTGAGTTTCTTCCATACGCCTGTTTAACTCTTCAGCGTTGCGTTGGCTGTGAGAACTCTGTTGATTTAAATAATAATAAAGTCCAAATCCGACGAGAGCCAAGAACAAAATAATAACAAGTGTTTCCATATATGTATTTTTGTAGAAATTTCGTGAGGTAATTTTAGACGCAAAATGTTTCACACGCCATAAGTAGTAGGTTGTTTACATAAAACTTTTATATTCTAAAGCAACAGTCAACTGTAAACTCGTACCTGTTGGATTGGTCCGGGGAACAGAATTATTGACAAGGGGACGCAAAAAGTACTTGACGCCTCTTTCAAGAAATGGTATTATGTGAAGAATTCTAAAGTTCTTTGAAAACATGCATTTGGGGAGAGATATGTCGAGAAGGGGAGATTAAACCAAAAATTTTTGCGCTTTGCGCCTCCTTTCTTCTCGACAGTTCTCTCCCTAAGTACAGACAGGTTGACTACTTATATGACTTCCCTTTAAGTCTTTAAGTTGCGTTTTTAATCCAATTAAGACGGGTTTTGGTGCTTGATTGGCTCTTATTTACGACATTCTCTATAACCTTTGCATCATTGTTCTTCGGAATTTTGATGTAAATAGTAGGTTTTCTCTTAAGTTGGCAACAGCTTAAAGTTTCTTACTTTCTTGAGCTTCTGTTTCTACAGCGCTCGCAAGAGCGCAATATTATAAGCCGTTTCGCGAAAGCGAAACTCCTTGTAATCGTAGCGACGGAAACCCACAAACGAGGTTAGCTGAATTTTCTTCCTTGTTCTGTCTTAGGGGGTTTTTTGTAATAGCGAAATTTAGATCAAACTTCGTCGAGCCATTTTTAGTTGTGGTTCGTAGCTCGAATTGCTCCGGTTTTCGAAAGGGGTATTGACTCCTAGTATGTTTTATTGTATTTTGCGAACATTATAGACGAATAATAATATGCGTGAAACATTAGGAGTTTCGTTACCAAAATTGCATTTTGCGGGACTTCCATTATTAGCCTTGACCATCCTGGGGTGTTCCACTGAAAGACCTGATGTAGTTCCAAGTCCACAAGAAACTATAGAAGCCCGACAACCAAGCATTCAGAAAGTATCTCTTGGAAATATCGATTTCGTATTTGACTCTGCTTTTACCGAACAGGAAAAGGTTTTCATCAAAGGACACATGGAAGCAGCGTATCTTCGTTTGAGCCAAACACTCGGAAGTGAAGTAATGCAGTTTCTGGAACATACAGAAGTCAGAGTCTATAAAAAAGATCAAAAAGAGGTTCGAGGAAGTGTGGGATTTGGAAATCCGACATTTAAACTTAACAGTAAACTAAAACCGGAACTTCAAAATGATTCACTGGGGACAATTGAGCTTTCTATTGGAGAAATATCCGAACCCAATATTGCTCATGAATTTGCTCATCTTTTCGCTCAATCCTCCTATTTTTTGTCAGAAGCATTTAGTGACGGGATGGTTTATGGTTTAATCAATTATCTTTACCCAAACTATTACAATTCGATGCCCGATTTTCACATAAGAGTGGTTCGTCAAAAATGTGTAGCAACACTATTTGAAAAAGGATGGGACTATGATGGTGTGGATACTGGATTTGGAGGAGGACTTGATGAAGGACTAGCAAAACTGGTTCACTCACAATGGGCAATCATTTGGGCTGATTTTATTGCGGAACATCCAGAGTTTCCCAAACGATTTTTCAATTTAGTTTTAGAAGAAAGAAAAAAAGGGAAGTTGGATTTCTCGAGAGATGAGTTATGGGACATGGCGAAACATGCAGAACCAGATTTCGAACAATGGCATACTTCTAAAGGTGCTTCAATAAGACCAATTGAAGCCCAAACAGCATTCTATATGGTTGTAACAGGACCAGCTCAAGTCTCTGTTTTTAATTTTACAGCAAACCAAACAGATATATCTGATGGGAGATTACATGCAGGTTCTATTAAGCAAACAAGAAATGGACAATCAAGCTTATTAGACCCCGATGGTAAGATAAAGGGAGACATACCCATCACATCATTTGTTCGGATTGATATTCCCAATATACCTGCTATCCAAAGTCATTCCATCATTGTAGATGGAACAAAAGTACCTTTTTTAGATAGCGCAACCTGCAAAGAAAAAAGATAGTACCATATTTAACTATGTCACTTCCCAGACTTCTTCCACTTCCCCAACTTCCTCTGCTGTCTGTGTCTTGCTGTTTGCTGTCTACCATCCTACAATCAAGCCATGAAAAAAGACATGCAACTGAACTCGGCTCAGAAACAGGCGGTAACCGAAATAGAAGGTCCTGTTCTTGTTGTCGCGGGTCCGGGAACAGGTAAAACCCAGGTGCTTACAAAAAGGATTGCGGAAATTTTAAATAAAACTCAAATCGGTCCGGAAAATATTCTCGCGCTCACTTTTACCGAGAGCGGAGTTGTTGCCATGCGCGAACGCCTCCGTGAGTTGATCGGTCAGACGGCTTATTATGTGGACATTTGTACATTCCATTCTTTTTGTAACGAAATAATTAAAAAATGGCCGGATAAGTTTTCTTTTGCAAAAGAACTCGAATCCGTTACGGATGTCGAAAAGGCGCAGATAATGAAGTCGATAATAGACTCGTTAACTTTAAAAAAATTAAGACCTTTTGGCGATAAATATAAGTACCTGAAACCGGCACTGCAAACGATTAGCAATCTTAAACGCGAAAATGTTTCGCTTGAGAAATT
>JBAYGX010000119.1:0-4291 GCA_041666465.1 Candidatus Altimarinota bacterium | reverse complement strand
TTTTTCAATTTCCATTTGCACTTTTGCAAGTTCTTTTTCCGCTTTTGAAACATTCTCATCAGATTTTATTGCTTCCAGATCAAGGAGTTCTTCAACCTCTTTTGCTAAACCGGGATCTGTCTCTTCAATAACTTTTAAATTTCTCAATCTGATTAAGACGGATTCCTTCTTGTCAGCAGGAATATATTTGGCATCTTCGATTGCAACTATAATTTGCTGTAAAGATAAATTCATAAATTATATTAAGGAATTTTTATTTATAATTTTCCCGGAAACTTTCAGGTCTTCAAAAACCTTTTGCTCCGGATGGTCTTCCTGATCTTTTTGAGCCAAATCGCTTGTTTCGGTTATATCAAAAACTTTTTTAGCATCTGCGCTATCCTCGGCTTTAAACTTATGGACTATCTTGCCGGAATTTAAATCCAAGACGATAGTATGTTTAAGAGGTTTGTAAGATACTTCTTCTTCCGTAGAAGTTTCAGCGTTAGTAAATGGATCTTTGACTTTGGTAACAACAGTCCTTTTTATAGGCTGTTCAGAACCAAGACTGCTTCCACTTACATTTAAAGTTAATCTTCCACCTTCATTTTTAACAACATATACACCCTGAGTAAATTCTGCCGTGGTCGAACCAAGTCCTTTGGCTGCCGCACTTATGACTCTTGAATAAGTCATTTCCAAATCTTGACCCGGTCTAAGACTCTTGAGTTGGCTTATATTCATACTATCAATCTGTTCACTTTCCTCTTCCCTGGCATCAAGGACATCCCTTAATTTAACATCTTTTTTAGTTAATAGTTTTCTATATAAATCAACAAGCATGGATTTCTCCTGTGGTTCTAAATCAGTAGCACCATATATGAGGGCTACAACTTTACCCTGATCAGGGTCTGTTCTGTCCCTTTGGTCAGCGGCCAAATATCTGTCGAAATGTGCACGCAATTCATCATCATTCTTAAAAGCTCCAAAAGAAAACATATACTCTTTAAACTTACCTGCATTTTTTCCGAATTCAGTATATTTTTCTTTCATGGTAGTATCATGTTTTTTTAAAACTGTTGTTGTTTGCTCGGTAACCGATTTAACGGCATCTTTTGCCTTCTCGAGTTCTTTAACTCTGCCAGGTTCTCTTTTAAGAAATTTGTCATATTCGCTTTCTCCCACAATAGGAACTTTCATTGATGAAAGCCTCTTCTTAAACCATCCAACTTTAGAAATCTTGTATTGATCCAACAGAGCTCTGCATTTTTCACCTCGTGCTTTGTTTTCAGCAATCGCTATACCAATCAAATCTTTACTTTTATTAAGCTCTCTAAGTTTCCCGGAAGCCAAAGCGATTTCAGGAGATCCCCAAAACCTAACCAAGCTTTCATGCCTGATTTTTCTTATGCTTCCTGATGAATCTTTGCCTTGTTGGTCAAGAGCTTCGATAGCCGCAGTTTCATGGAACCCATGTACAGACTTTTCCAGGGCTATTCCAGGTATTAAGAATTTTTTAATTCGACCTGTGGCTGATTGATCGGCATCCTTAATGGCATCAAGCAAGTCTCGCTCTTTTTTATCATAAGCGCCACTTGCATCATCAACATTTCTAACTGATTTGATCTCGAGCTTTCTTTTTTTATCACCAACATCAACCTCCAAAGTTTCATTTGTCATTTCGGCGGGAGCCGCAATCTTACAAACCAGTCTATGCTCGAACTTCTCATCTTTTTCCAAGTGATATAAAACCATTTTTTCGTAATTAAATCTAATAATTATAGCAAAAAATGGCCGGAAAGTCCAGAGCGCTAGGAAAGGTCGCCTTTCGGGCGACCGCTTCCTAGCGCAATACTATCAATTCGTTTTGCGCATGCAAAACTCCATTTCGCAACGTTTCCGGATTAGCGAAGGGTCCCCTTCAACGGGGAAATCCTCGCCTCATTGGAAAACTTGAAGTCTGTTCTTCCGAACAGAATATCAGAATTTTCCATTCGGCGTCCTCCGCTCACGAAAAGCTCGCGGAGCTCGCATTTCTACCGCTCCGGAACGGATTTCTCGCCGCTTCCTAATCAAACACCGTCCCCAACCTTCTAAACACTTCTCTCTCCACAAACTCTTTGTCCCTTCCAAACTTCAAACGAGACAGCTGTTTAATCGCATCTCCAACCTCGTGGTCGCCTTCGTCGGTATAAGGATTAACAGGAATAATACTGAACGGTCGACTTGGTTGAGTATCAATAGACAATTTCATTACAGCTTTATATTTATCTATATTAACAAGATCTTGATCGGAGAACACCGGAGCCATTTCTTTACCCATAAATTCAGAATCTTGTGCGCCAATTTTATAAGCCATAATGGAACCCACATTCCCGAATACGGCATCTTTAAGTGAAACTTGTTTCTGACCTTTTTTGGCAGCTCCACCTTCCAACTGGGCAAGATACTGATGAGCGATATGTAATCCAAGTCGATATTTTCTCGCTTCAGACAAGATAGATTCGATACTATCGGTAACATAGTTCTGAAACTCATCGATATATAGGAAGAAATCTCTTCTAGCCTCTTTAGACATTTTTTGTCTTCTCATGGCAGCCATTTGAATTTTTGAAACGATAAGCATACCAAGCAATTTCGAGTTAAGATCACCGGTTTCACCTTTTGAGAGATTCATAAGTAAAATTTTCCCGGTATTCATAGCTTCACTGAAATCAAAAGCAGACTTTGCCTGTCCGATTATATTTCTCATCATGCCGTTTGTAACGAACGCACCGAACTTGGCGGAGAAGTAAGGAATCATTTCTTGTTTCTCACGAGCACCTGTCTTCGCCATTTGATGTAACCAGAAAGATCTCACAATAGGATTTTTAACATGCTCGAGCTTTAATTTCTGGAAAGCATCATCTGTAAACAGACGCACGATATCGGTTAATGAACCACCTTCGGGATCGGCCATAAGCGTGAGACAACCGTTTCGGAAATAGTCCTGAATACGAGGACCGAATATTTCTTCATCAAACAATTTAATCATAATATTCATCGCTTCAAGCGCGACATAATCCTTCTCTTCGTCAGTATCGGCCTCAAGAATATTAATACCGATAGGGCGTTCCAGGTCACCAGGATTGAAATAAATTACATCATCAGCTCTTTCGCGAGGGATGAAGGGCAAAATATCTTCAACCAACTGTCCATGAGGATCGATAATACATATACCGTGTCCAAGTTTAAGATCCTGTCTTATCATAACCTGCAAAACGGAAGATTTACCTGTACCGGTTTGACCTATTACATAGAAGTGCCTGAACCTGTCTTCATTTTTAATTCGCACCTCGGTCTTAATACCTCTATAAACATTATGTCCAAGCAGAATTCCTTCTTTCGGCAGATTTGCCGGAGGAGGAGCTATCTTGTAGTTCTGCCAGTTAATGACTGGAGTCATGTTGTATTTAACATCCGGTAAATGGAATAAACAGACAAGTTCTTGGGCGGAAAGAATCATTTTTCTATGAAAAAGTTTTTGAGTCCAATTTCTCGTAAAATCTCTATAAATAAAATCATTTATCAAATATTTGTCACTATGATAACGAGTGTATTTGAAGGCATTATTATCAGTCGTGTTGAATTGGGCGAAAGAACCTTTTAGAAGATTTTTCAAACCTTTTGCGCCCTCCATTGTCGGAGAGGATGTCACGATTCTGATAATTGTTTCAAATCCGATCTGAGTGTTTTTCTGTTCAATCGCTTTTATTTGTTCATCAGTAAGAGGAGTTACTTTGCCGGCTTGATGATCGGGTTTATTCCCCATGTACTCATCTGTCGGTCCTCGAAACAAAATATTTATCAAAGCCCCAACCCAAGTAAGAGGATTAATCGTATGCCAAAAACCGGCTGGCTTATCATCCATAATTTCTTTGGCATGTTTCCTTCCGGCCTTCTGCCAACCGTCCTTTGCTGGTTTAAGCATGATTTGGATCGCAGCAGCTTCATCCTTACTGCTTAATTTAGACATCACATTGGTAATGTTGTTGAGAGGATCGGATGTCATGTTGTCATAAACTTTAATAGGGTATAAGGGATGTTTAACAAACTTCATATAACATCCTGTTACCTTATTGGTTTCCTTGAAAATATTATAATCTGGAACCTTTTCTATATAAGAATCCGGATAAAAAGATGTGATTTGTTTTTCTATAAAATCCGCCAACTTCCTGGGAGCCACGCAGTAGAAATCGACGAGTCCGTTTTGAACAACATATTCAAAAGAGAAGAAATCCTGACCGATAATTGAATCTATAAATTTGGAATT
>JBAYGX010000118.1:0-4295 GCA_041666465.1 Candidatus Altimarinota bacterium | reverse complement strand
TCCATTTACGGAGGAGGGATAAGAAACCCGTTTCTTACATTTACGGAGATGTTATTTTCACTATTGGACCAATGGGGAATCGGGATGTCGGTTATGTTTTTATGGGCATTTCTAACGGGCATATGGTTTATGTTTAAAAACAAGTTTGTAATTAATTATTTCCTTATATATTCAGCGATATTATTGTCTCTCGTGTTTTTCGCACTTAATGGAGCAAGGACATACTATTTTGCATATTTTTCGATTCTGTTTGTAATTTTGACAGCTCTAAATATAAAAAACATAAAACAAAAACGTATTTGTACCGCAATTTTGTTGGTAATAGCGGTACCTTTTACGATAATTTTTAATATAAATACAAATATTCTTCTAAAAGAGCCAAAACAAATGGTTGAATATGGGAGATCCGGAGATTTAAATGAGCTGGAAATCACATATCACAATCAATTCAAAGAGCCATATTCTCTTGGCGCAGTTTCATTTTTGTCGGATAGGGGGATGGATGAGTTACAGGATTTTCTAAAATGGAATACTGACGAAAATACGCTATTGGTTTTGGATAACAGTTTTAGTATTTTAGATTTAAAGTGGTATTTACACTCAAGTGACGAAATAAGAGAATTTTATAATAATGAAAATTATAAAGAAGGCTTCAGATACACATACTTAAGCACTTGGGATGGAGAAACAGATAATGTAATTATTATTTCCATGACCGAGGGGGATTACAACCTGAAGCGGGATGAGATTGTAGAAGATATGAATGGCAATATCGAATTCTATATCTATTACTAGACATTGAAGGTGTAAAAGGGTAAATTTTTCATGCTTTTTAATTAAGATTTTATGAATATAGCGATAATAGGTACAGGGTATGTTGGTTTAGTTACAGGCACTTGTTTGGCGGAACTTGGGAACAATGTTGTTTGTGTAGATATAGATAAGGAAAAAATCGCCAATCTCAAAAAAGGCATAATACCAATTTACGAGCCCGGACTTGAAGAGCTGATAAAGAGAAATTACAAAGAAAAACGGTTGGAGTTCACGATAGATTCGGCGAAAGCGATAAAAGAAAGTGAAGTGATTTTTAGCGCTGTTGGAACTCCTCCGGATAAGGATCATAGGGCTGATTTAAGTGCGGTAATGAAAGTGGCTGAAACCTTTGGTGAAAATCTAAACGGATACAAAGTTTTCGTAAACAAATCCACAGTTCCGGTTGGTACAAGCGAGCGAGTTTATGAAATCATCAAGAAAACATCCGGGAACAAACATAAATTTGAGGTTGTCGATAATCCGGAATTTTTGCGTGAAGGTACAGCGGTCAAAGACTTCATGAATCCTGACAGAATAGTTGTAGGAATAAAAAAAGACAGCACTCGTGCTCGTGAAATGATGGAGAAAATCTATTCCCCGCTTGTTCGTGCCGGAAGGACGCTTATATTCACCGATATAAATAGTGCTGAAATTATCAAATATGCTTCGAATTCATTTCTTGCAACGAAAATCTCATTTATCAACGAGGTAGCTAATTTCTGTGAACTTGTCGGAGCGGATGTAACCGAAGTGGCGAAAGGCATAGGGCTGGATGCGCGAATCGGGTCAAGATTTTTACACGCAGGTATAGGATACGGCGGAAGTTGTTTCCCGAAAGATGTAAAAGCTTTTATTCAAACAGGTAAGGATAAAGGATACGAATTCTTGATATTGGAAGCGGTGGAGGAGGTAAACGAAACTCAAAGATTAAGGCTTTTTCGTAAATTAAAAGAAGAATTCCAAGACCTAAGAAATAAAAAAATTGCAGTTTGGGGACTCGCATTTAAGCCGAAAACGGATGACATGAGAGAGGCGCCATCGATAACGATAATAAATGAACTGCTTGATTGCGGGGCTTGCGTTCAGGCTTTTGATCCGGTTGCAGCCGGAAATGCAAAGAGGATTCTTGATGGGAAAGTGGATTTTTGTGATACTCCGTACGAGGCGGCAACAGGTGCGGATGCGCTTTTAATACTTACCGAATGGGATGAATTCAGAGCGATAGATTTAAAGAAAGTTAAAGAAATGATGTGTGGTAATTTGATTTGCGATGGGCGAAATATTTATTCGAAAAAAGAGATGGAATCGTTAGGATTTAAATATAAGTCGATCGGTAGGTAGACATAGTCGTATGCGATCGAACGGAGAAAACTCCTTATAAATTAATACAAAGATGAAAGTTTTAATAACAGGAGGCGCTGGATTCATAGGATCGCACACGGTTCGCAGACTTCTTTCCGAGGGGAATGAGGTCGTATGTGTTGATGATTTTAACGATTATTATAGCCCGGAAATTAAAGAAAAAAACATCTCGGAGTTTTTAGAGAGCAAAAAATTCACACTTGAAAGATGCGACATTCGTGATGCAAATAAAATGAAAAAAATCTTTAAAAAATACTCGCCATCGCATGTGATTCATTTGGCCGCGCGCGCAGGCGTTAGGCCGTCGATTAAAGATCCGCTTTTGTACCACGAGGTAAATATAGGAGGTACGACTAATGTACTTGAATGTGCGCGCTTAAACGGTATAGAAAACATGGTTTTCGCCTCAAGCTCATCTGTCTACGGCGGTTGCAAAAAAATCCCCTTTAAGGAATCGGAATGGCCTCTTTATCCGATAAGTCCTTATGCTGCAACCAAACTGGGTGGTGAAAATCTCTGCAGGTACTATCACGAACAATATGGCATGAACATAACATGTTTAAGGTTTTTTACGGTTTACGGTCCTTCGGGCAGACCCGATATGGCGCCATACTTATTTACGGATGCGATTTATAAAGGGGAGTCGATAAAACGCTTTGGAGACGGTACGACAAAACGCGATTATACTTATGTTTCGGATATAGTTGATGGAGTGATTGCTGCGGTTAAGAAACCTCTTGGTTATGAAATAATAAATCTCGGGAATAATAGTCCTATAATGCTTAATGATTTCATAGCGACGATTGAGAAGATTTTAAATAGAAAAGCTAAAATAATTCAGCTTGGGGAGCAACAAGGTGATGTGTCGATAACTTATGCGGATATTGGGAAAGCGAAAAAACTGCTTAATTTCAAACCGCAAGTGAAAATACATGAAGGCATAAAAGAATTCGTAAGTTGGTACTTGAAACAATCATGCTAAAAACTTTAATAATAGAAACATTTCGCGGTAAAACCCTTCCAAGGATTCTTATGAACTTGGCGATAAAAGACTATACCGCAAAGAATCCTGTAAAAGGGCAAACAATAGACCTCGGAAGTAAATCAAACGGCATGAGCTACAATCGTTTTTTGAGCAAAGAGGCGGACTGCAAAATCACATATACGGACATGGAAGCGTCGGCGAAAGACATAGTAAAGCTGAATTTAGAAGAAAAATTCAAAACAGAATCGGGTTCTTATGATTCGGTTATGTGTTTCAATACCATGGAGCATATTTTTAACTTTAAAAACATTGCGGAGGAATCTTATAGAATACTGAAAAAAGACGGGATTTTCATTGGCTCAACTCCGTTTTTAATCTGTTACCATGCGGATCCGGATGACTATTTCAGATATACGCATTCGGCATTGGAAAGGATTTTTAAAGATGCCGGATTTGAAAAAATAAAAATGCAATCGCTTGGCATCGGACATTTTTCGACGGGTTTATATCAAGTGGTTATGGGCATCCCAAAGGTAATAAGACCGCTTGGATTAATGTTTGTAATTTTAATGGATAAAATCTTCCATCTGTTGTCGAAGGCATCAAAAGATCAATACGCATTAAGTTATTTCTTTGTTTTTAAAAAATAATGGCAAAAATTCTAATCACCGGAGGCGCGGGATTTATAGGTTCGCATATAGCGGAAAAACTTGTTAACCGCGGAAACAACGTGATTGTTTTTGATAATTTCAGCACGGGACATAAGGAGAATTTAAAAAATATAAAAGTCAAAACGATAAAAGGTGATGTTCGCGATTTAAGCGCTTTAAAAAAAGCTCTCAAGGGAGTGGATTATGTGTCGCACCACGCGGCTCAGATTTCGGTCCCGCTATCTATAGAAAACCCGGAAGAAACGCTGGAAATTAATGCAAAAGGGACTCTTAATGTTTTGATCGCGGCGCAAGAAAATAATGTAAAAAAAGTCGTATTGGCATCATCAAGCGCTGTATACGGAGACACGAAAAATTTACCAATAAAAGAGAAAGAAATTGCAAAACCGCTTTCACCATACGCTGTCTCAAAACTTATCGGCGAATATTATTGCCAAGTCTGGAGCAACCTCTACGGACTTAAT
>JBAYGX010000117.1:0-4340 GCA_041666465.1 Candidatus Altimarinota bacterium | reverse complement strand
GGCCGCATACTCATAAATGCTCCCGAAACCTTTTTTGCGCCACACACCCAATCGAGCAATCTCGGGCAAAAGCATTTCGCATTTTCGTAACCAATACTTCGCCTGCTTGCCGTAATAAACAAATTGTAAATGTATATCTTTCATGATCTATTTATACCCGTTGGTCACTACCAAGTCCAGTACTTCAAATTGACACCGAAAGAGAGTGAGTACGAAATCACCTTTCCTGGCTCGCGCAACATGAAAAATATGTCAAGATTCGCCCCGCCCCTAACTAATGCCCACTTCCTCCCCCCGGCATTCCCGCCTGCCCTTCCGCATGTTCTTCGCCGCCACCACCATGATGACCGCCGTGTCCATGCGCTTCTCCTCTTATCTCCGCATCCAGCTCCGCTTGATGATGTTTAATAAACGCAAGTCTACCCCTTACAGTCCTTCCGTTCTTTTCTAATCCGGCCTCTCCTTCAAGCCATCTATGGTTCGCCCTAATGGCATTTCGCATTCTTGCGAAATTTTCTTTTCCTTCTTTTGTTTGCAAGATATTTCTAATGAAATAATTTACGGATTGATGCAGTGTTGTTGTATCCGTTGGTCGTTTTGGCCCAAAAATATTTGGGATTCCATATTTTTTCTCCATCTTGGCAACTTGTTCTTGAACATCTGCGGGTTTTGCCTCCATCGAGTTATATAAAAAATTGAAGAAATCTTCGTCAAGCATGCTTGTATATTCTTTCATCGTTTTTATAAAATCTTTTGTTTTATTCCCAACCGTAAAATGTTTAGCACCCTCTTCTTTTTCTCTTGATTTATCACCGCCAAGATTTACCGCACCTCTTCCATATGAATCATCATAATTCCCCACTGAACGAGGGACTCTTTCTTCTTCCCCTTTCCATCTAAAATACTGGTTGCTACCTTGGTACATTCTGCTTGTTGTAATCCCATCGTAAACGCAAAAGGCTCCAATCAGTCTTGAAAATTGCTCGTTTACGCCGGTTTCACGGGATAATCCCATATCTTCTTCTCCGAATTCCATCATGTTGTCCAAATAATGCAACATACCTATACTCGCATTTTGCACACCTGTTGGCGGCATTCTGAAACCTTGCGAATTTTGGCTCAAGCACTGTTCAATCACATTCACATCCGCCGCTCCGAACCAACCTGTTGCGTCATCATGATCTTGCGAGATACCTTGTACTAACGCTTTACTTACACGCTGGTAAACTCTCGGTCTGTGTAAGACATCCGTATACCACCATTTATGAAAAGCCGCACCCGGTTTATTAAGATCCCAGTCGAGTCTGGCCCATTCTCTTATATCTCTGAGTGTCGGTTTGTTACCTCTATCCGTTGATGTGCCCAATATATCAATAACCGGATAATTATTAATCCAGTTACTGTTAAGTCTTGAAGCCGCATCCGGTGATAAAAGTCCGCATGCCATACCTTGAATCAAGAAATAAAGCTTACCTTCAGGTGATCCTTTACCGTATTCAATTCCGTAATGGATTAACTCTTCGTATTTATGCGGATCGACTTTTGGTATATGTCCATGTCTTTTTTCTTCCTTGAAGGCGCTAAGCATTGTTGCCATTGCCGCATCTATATTACCCGGAGATTCAGCCGTTTGATCCGCATAACTCTTGTAATTTTGCATCTGCGATGTGTATTTCGATGTGTTTTCCTGCAACCAATGTTCGTATGTATCGTAATCCCAGATTATACCGCAAGATTTGGCGATTTTTTCCTGAAGCATGTTACCCGATTCTATTTCGGCTTCCGGATCTTTTGTATTAAATTGAATCGAGCCATGAGTAAACACCATTAATTGATGCCACAATTTCGGATTGTCCCATCGCATACGACCATGATGACAAAGTAGTTTGATACACGCCTTAAACTCATCTTGGTTTGTTGTAGTTTCCATTATCGCCGTTATCATCCAGGCATCTTTGTTCGTATAAGCTTTTTCGTATTGTTCCACCTCTTCAATTTCCGAATGCTCTTTTACCCTTTCGAATTCGTTTGAAACCGTAGCCAATGGACCCGGCAAGTCTTTGAACAATTTCGTACCGAAATCCCCCATGTATTTGTCACTTCTTCTTGTATATCTTCTTTTCGCCCACTCAACCAATTTCTCCCCCATGTGTTTGAAGTCCTGGAACGAAAGGAAATAAATCTGCCATTGCTCTCCTTGTTTCGTTTTATTTACCATGTGGGTTTTATATCTGTCGATTTCCATGTCGTACTCTTTCAAATTGACATCCAGTACTTCTTGCGGGGATTTGATTGTCTGTCGCAAATGCCCAAGCATATCCATCGCGGTAAGCATCGCCGCTTGTTTCGTCGATGCGCTTGCTTTCGGGTGTGATGCTATTGCCATATATTGCAATACGCCAACCTTGTCCTTTGACTCGCCAAGAGAAATATTCCCGTCTTTATCTATCAGACTACCGATATCAAACTTTCCGTCCCCGTCGAGCACTTTATTATAAACACCCGCTATATCCGTCCAGCCTTTCAGTTTTTCCTTGCTACCGGTTACCGCCGCCAAGTGATCTTCTCTTAAATTCTTCTTATCCTCTCCGGCAAATTGGGCGTTTATCAATGGGATAAGTTCGCTATCCATTCTGCCCATTAATCTTGTCGCTTCCGACGCAATTTTCCCGGCAATCGAATCGACTTTTTCTTCTTTTTCTTTTTTCACCTTATCGTACTCCGCTTGCAGTTTTTCCGGTGTCAATTCTTTTCCGGCTTCCATATCTGCGGCAATGTCTTCTGCATTTCGTCTTCCGGCCTCGGTCAAATTCATCATCGAAATCCTCATGTTTATATCTTCCATATGGTCAGGCTCCTCTTCCAAGTTGGACCGCTCTTCTTCTGTCATGTCAACTTCCAAAACCAGATTTCCATCGGCATTCTTTTTCCCCGGGGAAATTAGATACCAATTTGATTTTATAAAACCTGCCATCTTGTAAGTTGACTCGTCGTTGTGATCAAGTGTCCTTATCGCATCCATCATTTTGCTTTTTCTATTCTCGTCAGTTTCGGTGTCATGGTTTTTGTGTAAAACATCCGAAATCATTTGCTTTAATTTGCCAACATCTCCAGCCTTAATACCACGCGCCAACAAATAAGCTTTTAATTCTATTAATGTTTCTTTCACGCTTTGTGAGCTTGCCGCTTTTTCTTCAACCTCGTTTATATATTCCGACGGTTCAATCAAGGACATGTATTTCCTTGTGTTTTCATTTTCGTTAAGCTCTCTTATCCTTTGCGCTTTCGATCGCCCTGATAGTCTCTGCAATAAAACAATCGTGTCTTTCATTGCTCTTGCCATTTTTTCCGCCGCTTCAGCTTTGTTTGGATCTTTTTTCGCATCTTCTTCTATTCTATCGATTTTTCTAACCATTGCAGCATCTATTCTGTTGAAGAATTCTTTTTCCGCTTTTTCTTTTTTCTCTCTTATTTTGCGTATCATCTCCTTCACTATTTCCATAGCCTGTCTTTGCGTAGCTATCTCGTCTATCTCGTTCTGAACCGATCCGCTTAACTCCAACACATGCCTCGCATGTCCAAGACTTGCCTTAAATGCATTTAATCCACCGCCGGATTGACCTTCCGGAGGGATGAGGTAGAAACCGCTGTTTGTTTGTATTATCTTTAATGTCCTCTGTAAAAATTTTGCGTAATAATGATATTCACTGATTTCACCTATACATCTATCCATATCGCTTATCACGCCTGTATCTTCTATAAAAGGGGCGGCTTTATTCTTAAGCTCTTCGAGTCTATTTAACTCATGACTGTTAGCATGTGCCCTATATTCCACCCTTTCCCTATCCTGTTCGGCCTTGGTTGCTAATTTTGGGGCTTCTCCCTCGTCTTCTTCTTCAGTCGTAGTATCCTCCGTTGGTGGAGGAGCGCCTGCCGAACCGGTCGGAGTCGCACCTCCCGCCATATAGAGCGGTCTGTTTTCGCTTGAGAGTAAGTTGTAAATTATTTTTGAGAACATTCTTGAAGAAGTAGGGGAAGTAGAAGAAGTGACATAGTGACATAGTTATTAAGGTGTGCCTGTCGGAGTGCCACCTGCCGGTGGTGTTGGTGCTGCTGAAGGAGTCAATCCAATCGCTCTCAATGATGCAACGACATCAATTTTTTTACCATCTTGAGTTGTCTTCAGTTGAGCCTGGGTCGGGTTTGCCGCTATCAATTGTTTTATATTCTCATCGTTTGGCGGTTCCGTAACCCCGGTGGTCGCAATATATTGTCTCGCCTCTTCAACTTTAGCCGCAGGTACATTTGCCGTGCTATCTTCTTTTTTCCCACCTATTATT
>JBAYGX010000116.1:0-4350 GCA_041666465.1 Candidatus Altimarinota bacterium | reverse complement strand
GCAACAAAAAGACTTCTTTGTATTTTGAAAGAAGAGAGAAATATAGGATGAGCGATGCTATATTATTTTTTTCACCTTAATTGTCGAGATCATAAGTGCGGCCAGGACGATATATAAATATGGTAAAAATTCAGGTGGTGCTTTTGCAAACCAGTAAACGGATATTACAACACTTGGTAATGGTATCGGCATGCCTTCGTATCCGCCTTCAACAGGTTTAGTGTTAAATCTTGCGAGTCTCAATACTCCACAGAGTGCAAAAATTATTGCAGTTACCGTTGCGAGTACTTCTCCACTAATGCTGATTAGAAATATGGCTGGTGCCACTCCAAAAGATATTGTGTCCGCGAGAGAATCCAAGTCGTGTCCAAGCGAGGTTGGTTTTTTTGTAAGTCTGGCGATTTTTCCATCAAGAAAATCACATGCGATTGCCGCAAGAATCATGTATAGGGCAAGATTTGGATTGTTATTAAGAGATGCTGTTATTGAAAGGATGCCGAAAACAGCGTTACCCAGAGTGACTAGGTCGGCGAGAGATAGAGATTTAAGAAATTTCAGCATAAGAGAGGACTTAGTGGGCTAGAGAAGATAGTGAGCTAGTGAAGAGGGTTAAGAGAGGACCTAGGAGCTAGATAAGATAGTGAACTAGTGAAGAGGGGATAAGAGAAGATTAAGATTAATAAGAGGCGATGATGGTTTGACCTGCGCGTACTTTATCACCTTCTTTCACTTTTAGCTCGAGCTTTGGCATGATTAATGTGACTTGGCTGCCGAATCTGATTAGACCGAGGTCTTGTCCTTTTTGGACCTGTTGTAGTTCGTGAACGAGGCTTACTGTGCGGCGTGCGACCATGCCGGCAATTTGAATGATTTTTAATTTAAAATCTCCTTCCACTATAAATTCCTGGTGTTCGTTTTCCGCGTATGTTTCCAGGTTCAGTTTTTTTGATAATGCGTTTCGGTGTTTTCCTTTCGTGTGTTTGACCATTTTTACGATTCCTGAGATTGGCGATTTCTGAAAATGCACATCCAAAGGGGTCATCACGATTGAAATCATGTACCCGTAATCTTTTATCGTGTCATCAAGCCAGACTTTTATGCGACCTTTCCCTTTTCTGATTTCAGCTATTTTGCCCGGTGTTATCTCTGTTATTTTCGAGATTTTTCCTTGAGCGGGACTTAAAATATTTTTCCCAGACGGGATTTCTATTTTTGGGTTTCTTAGAAACCAAAACTTGTAAAAAAGCGCGCTTAATATCAGAAGGCCGAGGAATGCGAATATAAAATCTTCCATGTTTTTTTTGGGTTGCCGCTAGAAGATATAGACTTCTTATGTATATTTCAACCGCATGTATTATTTCCGGGAATGTTTCTTTAATGATTTGTTCCTTGATTTTTTTGCCAGCGAGGAATTTTTCGTAAACCTGTGTTTGGTTTATCATGATTGCTTTTTTCTTGAGGAAAATCTTCAGATGATCCGGGTTGTCGAAAGGGTCTATGGATCTGTGTTTGCGAAGTATGCGATAGTTTTTTATGATTTTTTTTGTATTGAAAAACATATAAATCGCGCACATTAATTCGAACTGGCCGTGGCGTTTAAATAAGATGTTGTAATGAGGAGATTTGGCGTGATTCCAGTGAGGGTCGTACCAATCTGCGGGTCCTTTTACGCCATGAATCTTGTGGCCGTAATGGTGTGCCGGTGTGAGTCCGTCTACGACAAAATGAAGTCCTCTTGCACAAGTGAAGTGAGCGATTTTTCTGTGCAGCCTGTTGTCCGAATCGAGATCTTTTGCAGCTATTTTGAAGGCGTCGATGGCGTTATTAATTGCCTCGCCTTGATCTGTTATCGGATTGTACATGTGGTGAGAAACTCGACTGAATTTTTTTGACCATTTTCCGTCAGGTCCGTAGTAGCCCGAATTGAGGTCCAGACTTATTATTCCCGGGAAGCCGTTTTTTTTGGTTTTTTCCAGGGCATGTTTATATCCGATTTCATTTATAATATGGTGAGTCGAGGCACCATCGAGGTTGAAAAATTTATGTCCGAAGCCGGAGAACATAAAGAGAGGACTTAGGAACTAGTTAAGATAGCGAGCTAGTGAAGAGGGGAGAAAGAGAGGACCTAGTGAGCTAGTGAAGATAAGAAAAGAGAAGATTAAGAAATGTGTTTTGATACTTGTTTGAAGATGCCGGGGAAAGTATTCCATACGATTTGAGAAACAATTGTTATCAAAACGACTTCCGGCGGAAAGAATTCTACAGCTATTACGAACGCAAGGGAACTGTTCATGTAGGTCAATGAAGTTGAGATTGAAATTTTATCCTCTTTTGTGCGCCAAAAAGCAATCATATATCCTATGATGTGTGTTGCCGTGAAAAGAATTATTAAGGCGATTAATTGCTTTAAGATGCTTAACGGGTTGTGTAAAAAAGTGTCCGCTTGTGGTGCGATGCCGATCCACATTAAAAGAGACATCAGTATTATGTTTATTGCGCTGAAGTGTTTTTTTGATTTTTCTACGAATGGTTGTACGGAGCGGATTTTTTTTATTATTTCCGAAAGAATTATTGGTGTAAAAATCATGAATGCGAGAGTTCCCGCCATGCCGACAGAGTCCAGTTCAATCGATTGAGAAGTCAGTTCCTTGAAAAGAAGTGGCATTGTGAATGGGGATAGAAGGGAGCAGGTGACTACCGTGACAAGGGATAGGGCAACATTACCTTTGAAAAGTTCGGTTAGGACTGGCGAGGCCATCCCCGGACTGGTTGCTGATAGCAGAAGGAGTCCGATTGCGAGTGTCGGATCGATATATCTTGCTATAAGAAAAACCGCCGTTGGAATTACGAGCATTTTCATTACAAAAATGTATATCGGAAGTGCGGGTTTCTTGAGGTAAGAAATTATTTGTTTAAAGTCGATTTTGAGCGAAGTTAAAAAAAGCATCGCTATGAGAATCAGCTTAATTATTGGCATAAGTGCGATGCCTATTTGCGGTAGAAAAAGTCCTCCCAGGAGTGCGAGCGCGAGAATAAAAGCGAAGTGTTTTTCGATTAGTTTTGTTAATCCCATTTTTCCGGGTTCATGTTATTTCTTTTTTTTGTTGTCTTTCTCGTCTACGATTTCTCCTTCAACCGGTTTTTCATCTTTATCTTTTTCGTAAACGCGAACATTTTCATCATCTTTTGGTTTTTCTTGTGTCTCTGCCGGGCCGGCGTTTTTATACATTTCAGCTCCGACTTTCTGGATCTCTTGTGAAAGATCTTCGGTCGCTTGTTTTAGTTTTTCGGTATCAGCATCCTTGTCTTCCAGTATTTTTTTAAGTGCATCGACTTTTTCTCTGATCGGTTTTTTGATTTCATCCGAAACTTTATCTCCTTGGTCGCGAAGAGTTCTTTCGCATGCGGCGATTATGTTTTCGGCATTTACTCGAGTTTTAGCTTTTTCTTTTTTCGTTTTGTCCTCTTCCGCGTGTATTTCCGCCTCTTTCCTTAATTTTTCGACTTCTTCGTCTTTCATACCACTTGATCCGGTAATTGTTATGCGTTGGGATTTGTTTGTCGCTTTGTCGAGAGCTTTTACATTCAATATTCCGTTAGCATCTATATCGAATGCAACTTCCACTTGAGGGATTCCGCGAGGAGATGGTGGGATTCCGTCCAGGATGAATTTCCCCAAAGATTTATTGTCTCCGGCCATTGGGCGTTCGCCTTGTAATATGTGTATTTCCACTGATGTTTGATTGTCTGCTGCCGTTGAGAAGACCTGTGATTTACTGGTTGGGATTGTGGTATTGCGTCCGATTAACGAGGTCATTACTCCTCCAAGTGTTTCTATGCCGAGTGAGAGTGGAGTAATGTCGAGAAGTAAGACTCCTTTTACATCGCCTTGCAATATTCCTCCTTGGATTGCCGCTCCGATTGCCACGACTTCGTCCGGGTTTATTCCTCTGTGCGGTTCTTTTCCGAAAATTTCTTCAACTTTTTTTTGTACTGCCGGCATTCTTGTCATACCTCCGACCAGAATTATTTCGTCTAAATCCGAGATGTAAACTTTTGCATCTTCGATTGCTTTCTTGCACGGTTCGACGGTTTTTTCTATCAGGTCCGCTATGAGGTCTTCGAGTTTTGCGCGGTTCAGTTTGATATTTAAGTGTTTTGGGCCCGATGAATCCGCGGTTATAAAAGGAAGATTGATTTCCGTTTCGTGGGTTGAGCTTAATTCGCATTTCGCTTTTTCGGCGGCTTCTTTGAGTCGCTGAATTGCCATCTTGTCTTTTGAGAGATCAACTCCTTGATCTTTTTTAAATTCTGAAACAAGCCATTCGATTATTCTTTGATCGAAATCGT
>JBAYGX010000115.1:0-4362 GCA_041666465.1 Candidatus Altimarinota bacterium | reverse complement strand
TTTTCATTTTAAATTTTTGATTTTTATGTGAACCATAAGATCATTCCCGTTACACCACCCGCCGCCGCCGCCGACCCGAGGCCCGCCGCAAGCGCACCCGAAATCCCTTTCTTTTTTTCTTGTTTTTTTTCTTCGGTTTCCACTTTTCTCGAACCCAAAACTTCTTTTGCAAAAGCTTCTTGAGCTTTCTCCATATATTTGCCGTATTTGTTCATGTGTTCTCTCTCTTCCTTTGCGTCCATAGGTGACTCCGGTATCTCTCTCGAAGAAGGGTTTTTCGTTTCTATATCAATTTGCGCCTGCTCCGGAACCGTTATTTTTGCCGATTCAACCTGTTTTTGTTCATAAGTCTCACGCAATATCATTGGTTGTCCTCGTTGTTGTCCCGGCTTTCTATCCCTGCCTTCTACAGGTGTATGTTTTTCACCATCTTCCTTTGCCGTTGCGGCATATTTCTCTTTCTCTTTGATTGGTATTTTGAAATTCTCACTAACAAATTCCGGTTCAGCCGATAATGGAAGCGTCTCATCGCTTTCGAGAACCTCACCGCTTTGCAATCCGGATATCTTCGGTGTTTCAGTCGCGCTTATATTCCTGGAAACATCTTCCAGAAATGCTTTTGGATTAAATTTCTTGCTCGATGCCGGAATGCCTTCAAGAAACTGTTTTAGAAGATCTATTTTTTCTTTATCCGAACTCGCTTTTAATATTTGGTCCAGGAGCATCATTTGCGACTCCTTATTGTCACCGAAATACGGTGCAAGATATCTCTGCGCAATTCTATCTTTTAAGTTATCGCTTGCAGCAGTCCCTTGATCCAACAGTGTTCGCAAATCCGAATCGATATCGGTATTAATCATCATGTTTCTCATGGCAGGCATCACCTGGTTTTCCATTACTTCCCTGGTTGTATAAGATTGTTCTGTCATATTGTTTAAGCGGTTGTTGATTGTGTTTGTCCCCTGATCGTTTCATCCAGGAAGGCCATTTGGTCTTGACTCGGATCTGGAGATTTTTTGCCCAAACCGAAATAAAGATCGTAATACATATCCGTAATTCCTTCTTCAATTGCAGCTTGTCCTTTCCCATCCATTTCGCCCGGGAAAGCGATGCCCATAGCCTTGAAGTCTATCTTTTGTTTTTTATCCTTATTTTTTGTCGGATTTGTTTTTATAAATCCATTGTGTATATCTTTCAAGTGATCACGAATCCATTTAGCCCTTTGAGGAAAGCGCGTAAATCGATCTCTGAACTCGTCAATTCTCTGCTGTATCTCATCGACTTTTTTCTCCGCCTTCGACTTCTTCCCCAAAGCTCTTTCAAGTCCTCCTTGCGTAACACTGTTATATGCAAATCCTATACCCGCAAGACTTGCCCAAGCTGGTCCGTTCATTATAATACCTTCAACATCTTTATTTTTCGCATTTACCGCAACATTAAGTATCAATGTTGCAACGAGCAGATAACGACCCACCTCCCATATCGCAACATTTTTATATGTCAGCTCTTTTAGAGCAAAAGTCGTATGATAAAATTTCTTCATATCAACCTTCGCCTGCTCGGTAATCTGGTCCATCATATCTTGAGCTTTTATACACATATCTCTGTCCTGATTCGACAATGGCTTACCTGCATATTTGGCAATCTCATCAAGCTGCATAACCGTAAAAAACTTCACTTTCGTAAGTTCTTTTATCATCGCAAGTCCTTTATCTCCATGCCTATCAACAAGTGTTTTCCCCAATGTGAATCTTTGAGCCGGTTTCAAATACGCCATTAATGAAATTATCGGAGCTTGTCTTATCGCCGCGAACTCCTGTTCCATATTCGCAGTATCGACTTTTAATGCATTTTTATCTGCAAATTCTTTGAGTTTATCCGCGATCTGTTCGTAATCTTTCACTTCCAAACCTTCTCCTTTCGAAATTTTTTCTATTATACCGAGAAGCGCTTCACTTCCTTCACGGACTTCCGTATAAATCCTTTCCTGATTCCCTACATTTACTATCCCTCCAAGATTCATGGCTTTAAGAAGCGGCATCGCGAATCTAATCACATTGACCAAATCCTCTTCGTCATCTATTTCCTTGCCGGCATTTGACCCTTTTATTATATCTTTAAATCCTTTACGAAGTGCAAAAAGAGCTTTTTTATGCTCTTCTATTATTTCTTTTTTTGTTGATGCGAATGTTGCGGATGTTTTATCCTGACTTGCCTCCAGTGCTTCTAATCTCCTGTTATATTCGTCAGTGATTTTCTGGGCAGATTCATCATACATCCCTCCAATAGCACCTTCGAGACCGTCAGCTTTTACACTCCCGGGAAGCCCGATATAATCCAAATTGAGTTGTGAACCTCTTTCTAGTACCATTTTATAATTTTAAAACTCTGGTTAAAACATCCGTTATTGCTTCCTCTTTCCCCTCCCATTCAACAAGTTGAGTTAGAAGAAGATTTCTTATTTTAACCGGATCTTGATCACCCAATTGGACAACCAAGTCGTTCGATTTTCTACTCGCAAATCTTATGTGCAATGTTTTTACAAATGGAGGGTTATAAATAATCCAAAATGTTTTCATGTGACTAAACGGATAAAATTTACTTTTTATCATTATCCCCATCTCTGTTATTTGAATCGGGATGTTTTCAGGTTTCTGCTTGTGTTCCAAGAAATAAACCAATACGAGCGTTGCAAAAGCCGCCGCCATCGTCCATGACTTGGTCAAGATGGCATAAGCTATTAATCCCGCGGCGATCGAAATGGCTATCGTTATCCAAACCGTTCCTTTTTCATGCTTGATGTATTCCGGAGCAACCCATGAAAGTATCGGCATACCGAATTGTGTATTTTGTGTGTCCATTAATGTTTATTAAATCTTATTATTATATCATATTCTGTAGGATAAAACAACCCTGGTGGAGGTGGGCTTTGTTTGCGGAGTTGGCGTTACGGCGAATTTTGGCTTACGGAGGGGCAAAACTCCATTTTGCATATGACAAAAACGGCAGCCTTGACTTCAACACTGGTTTGAAGTGCGGTTCCCGTCGGCGGAAACCATGATTGCGATTGGTATTATGTCAAAATTTTCCAAATGGCTGGCATAAGTGTATTTTTCAAAACCTGCCCGGGCAAGAATTAACGGATTGGACAGGTCTGTCCCGTGTAAGACTTAAACAAAGCCAACAACCATCTAACTGGATGTAAAGAAATTTACTCTTATATCTTGCGCAGTTACTTACATGGGAATAAGACTCTTGTTGTCGTCTATTTTACATCATGGACTTTACCATCAGTGCTATCAAAATAATATTTTTTATCAACAGTCATCAGAATAGTTTCCAATCCGTCAACAAAATCAGTTGCCTGTTGCATCTCTTTCACGGCAACATCAAATGGTACATTTTGTTCTGGAACAAGCAGTGTAGTTTTATCATCTTTTCCAGATTCTTTTGTTTCTAATAACTGTCTAATTTTGGCGGCCCTCTCCGCTGCATCAACAATCAGTTCGATTGTGCAATGGTAGTAAACAGTTCCCTGGTAGACCTCCGACGCCGAACACTCATCGATATATCGAACAACATACTTCCCATCATAAGCCCCTCTTTGACCGGTAAGCAGATCTTCTATATTACTATTTCCAGGGATAGGATCGTTTCTACCCAGAACATTTATATCTGCATAAGTACTTCCCCCCCCACTCGAAGGCATCATTTGTTTTATGACAAAGCCTTCAACTGCTTCATTTTGATCAACATTTCCACTTGATGAGTCAACATAATATCCATTTTTATTTAAACTACTATAGCTACAGGCTCCCGCTAGTATCTCTTTTGTATATACATCAACTTCAGCAAATGGGGCCTCCTCCGTAATATCCCTTTCTGCCTCAGGATTACGCGTTAACTCCTCGCATACACGTTTTAGAGTAGTTCTAATATTAGCCGCCTTCCCCATTAGATCGCTAGCTTCTACGGATAAAGATATCTCCGCCGGCGCTTGTTTCGAGTCTATGGCAGGACTACATGCAGGAAGGAGGACTAAAGGAAGATAATTAAAAGGATTTCTTGACATATGAAAATTTTAAATAATATTCTTTTTCCATCCCGAGTTCGCTACTATGCACCTAGGATACCCTTTTGTCAAGAGTAATGGGTCTGAAAAGGCCCCAGTTTTTCATGAATTTAGAGGTTTGACATATGTAAACACCTTGCACTCATAGGTCAATCTAAATCCGTAAGGTCTGTCCCGAAACAGCCCCCCTAATCTGTTAAATTATAAAACAAAAGCTCTTATCGTTTATCTTTGCGCATCGATTTCTTGAATTGATTTAACAGATACGCGGAAAAACCGGGGTCTTTTCA
>JBAYGX010000114.1:0-4476 GCA_041666465.1 Candidatus Altimarinota bacterium | reverse complement strand
GCTCTTTTTCATCTTTTTTTAATGTCGATGTGTTATTAACAGGTTATTATCAATAACCAATTTCGCATGTCATCGTTCATTTTTTCCGGAATGCTTGAAGGCTCGGAAGGTAAAATCATCAAGGTTGAGGCGCAAATCGCGAGAGGGCTTCCTTATTTCATAATTGTAGGCCTTGGAGATACCGCTGTGATTGAGGCACGCGAACGCGTGAAGACCGCGATGCAAGTAAGCGGTTTTGAATTCCCGCGGTTCAGAAAAGTCGTAAATTTGTCCCCCGCGCATACAAAAAAACATGGTACGCAATTCGATTTGGCGATTGCTGTTTCGCTCCTTCGTGAATCCAAACAAGTTATCGCAAGGGATATTTTGGATTCGAGTGTTTTTATCGGAGAGCTGTCGCTCGACGGATCTATTCGCGGAACGCGCGGAACTCTTGCAATTGTCGAGGCGGCGAAAAAAGCAATGTTCAAAAATGTTTTTGTCGGAGCTGAACGAGCGAGCGAAGCTTTGCTTGTAAAAGATATAAGAGTTTTTGCCCCAAAAAATCTTCAAGAACTTATGGCACATTTAAAAGGAGAAAAAACATTAAAGGAAGCTTCGGCAATCGGTTTGCGACCGAGTAGGAAAGTTTTTCAAAAAACAATAAAGGGGCACTCCCTAATTAAAAGGGCTGTGCAAATTGCAACTCTGTTTCGGCATCATTTGGTTTTGATTGGGCCTCCCGGTGCCGGCAAGAGTTTGCTCGCAAGAAGCATCGAGTCGATGGCACCTCTATTGACCGAACCGGAAATCCCGGAAGTCGCGAAAATTTATTCCGCTTTTACTGATGAGAATTTCGGGGATGGTAAAATTTACAGGCCGTTTCGCGAGGTAAGCGGCACAGTCAATTTAAGTAATTTCACAGCAGAGATGAGTTTAGCGCATAAAGGATTTTTGTTTCTGGATGATTTTCATAATTTTTCGCGCGCGCATATCGAGGCGATTCTCAAGCCGATGGAAGAACGGACCATCTTTGTTAATTCTGGGCGAAAGAAAATTTCTTTACCGGCGGATTTCATGTTGGTTGCAACAATGAATCCGTGTCCGTGCGGACAGAAGTCCGTTTTTGACGACGGGAAATGCAAATGCAAAGAGTGGGAATGCAGGAGATATTTTGGGAGATTTCCGCAGGCGTTTTGGGATAGGGTTGATATGGTAGTGGAAGTCGGAGGAGAAGAGGACCTAGGAGCTAGGGAAGAGAGTGAACTAGTAAAGAGGGGAGAAAGAGAGGACCTAGGACCTAGTGGAAATAGTGAGCTAGTGAAGAGAAGAGGATTAAGAGAGGACCTAGGACCTAGTGCAACTAGTGAGCTAGTTAAGAGGGGAATAAGAGAAGAGAAAATTCGAGAGATAGCGGAAATACAACAACAGAGGCTTAAGGGGTTCGGGGTTTCTTTTAATGGCGAAATGCCGGATGAGGCAATTGCTCAAACTTGTAAACTGGATGAGCGAGGAGAGGAACTTATGCTTAAGGCACTAAAAATGAAAATGGTTTCGGGGCGAGGGTATTTTAATGCCATTAAGCTTGCGAGAAGTATCGCCGATTTCGAAGGACATGAATGGATTGAACCGACTGATATCGCGGAGGCGATTGGATATAAGAGAGTACCTAATTAAGGACTTAGTAAACGTGAACTAGTGAAGAGGGGATTAAGAGAAGAGAAGAAAAGAAAAATTGACCAGGTGATACACTTTTGATACACTTTAACCGATATATCTTATGAATTATTTCATGTCCACTTCTAAGAAAAGGATCAATATCAGCCTTCCGAAAGATTTGGAAACAGCGCTTTTCATGTTGGCTAAAAGAGATGACGTCCCGCCTGCAACAAAGGCTATACATCTTTTACAAATTGCCATAGAAACAGATGAGGACGAAGTACTTAATGCAATAGCGAGCGAGCGTGACAAAAAAGGTGCGAAATTTTTGGACCACGACAAGGTATGGAAATGAATTTCAAAATTAAATATCACAAACTGGTTGCCGCCATCGATATTCCCGAGTTGCCAAGAACCATTAAACAACAGGTTAGAGATGCCATCGAACGTAAGCTGGTCTTGGCTCCGGATAAATTCGGCAAGCCGTTAAGACGCTCTCTAAAAGGCTACCGTAAATTGAGAGCTGGAGATTATAGAATTGTTTTTCGTATATCAGGGCATACAGTTTTCATACTGGCTATTCAACACAGGAAAAAAGTCTATTTTAAAATTCATAACAGAATGTTAGTGCTATAATGAAGTTACTCTATTAACCACCTCAAATATGAATTTCGAATCAATAAATTGGGCTGCGTGGAGCGGGATCGTCGCCTTAATAGTCGCGTTGGCGATTTGGGACATGGTTTGGAAAGGAATCGGGCTTTGGAAAGCTGGAAGGAATGCCCAGCTCGGATGGTTTGTTTGTATTTTTATTTTCAATACAGTCGGGATTTTGCCGATTGTGTATGTGAAATTTTTTCAGAAAAAGAGGTTGATTGAGAAGGTAAAGGAAATTTTATAATATTTTAAATTTGAAGCGCTATGGCAACATTTGAAGATTTCCAAAAACTGGATATTCGCGTCGGAAAGATTCTCGAAGTGGAAAATTTTCCGGAAGCAAGAAAACCTTCTTATAAACTCAAAATTGATCTTGGTGCGGAAATTGGTATAAAAAAATCTTGCGCTCAATTGCCGCAAAATTACAAAATTAACGACTTGGTGGGAAAGCAGGTTTTGTGCGTTGTGAATTTTCCGCCTCGTCAAATCGGTCCCGCCCTTTCCGAGGTTTTGACCTTGGGAGTGCCGGATGATAAAAACGAATGCATGTTGATAACTCCCGACAAAGAAGTCCCGATTGGCGGGAAATTATATTAAAAACTTACCATGCAAAAAAAATCATCAGCCTGGTTTGTGTTCGCCTTCATTTCTGTAATTTTATTTTTTGCGACTTCTTTTCTTAATGCCACCATGAAGAGTGTTTTTATCGACAGCGAAAACACTCTTAAATTCACAGTTGTGACTTATGCTCTTAAGATTCTTGGAATCGCCAGTGGCTTTGGGGGGATTATGGGAGCTTTTATGGGCGTAAAATATTCAGAAAAAAATGATACCTCGAAATAAAACTTTTTTATTATACTCACTCGGATTCATATCTGTTGCGCTAATGCTTTTTGTACCGGCTGGATCTTTTAATTACTGGCAGGCGTGGATTTTTATGGTGGTTTTATTTACACCGCCAATTTTTGTTATAGCTTATTTTTCAAAACGCGATCCGGAACTTTTAAAAAAAAGAGTGCAATTTAAAGAAAAAGAGATTAGACAAAAAACAATTATAAAAACCTCAAAGTGGATTTTTCTTATAGGCATGTTCGTACCCGGGCTTGATTACAGATATGGTTGGTCGAGTGTTCCGGTGTGGTTCGTGATTCTGTCCGATATTATTGTTTTCTTGGGATATGTGCTGATCTTTTTTGTGTTTAAAGAAAACAGTTACGCCTCAAGAATAATAGAGGTACAGGAAAATCAAAAAGTTATAACAACAGGACCGTATTCCGTGATAAGACATCCGATGTATGTGGGGGTGACATTGATGTATGTATTCATGCCCATCGCGCTGGGTTCATATTGGGCGCTTTTATTTTTCGTGCCGATTATTGCGATTGTGGTTTTCAGAATTCTGAACGAGGAGAAGGTTTTGCGTCGCGGGCTTGCGGGATATGAAGAGTATATGAAAAAGGTGAGGTACAGGTTGGTGCCGGGGATTTGGTAATATTCATTGCTCCTTGCGACTCTCTACTGTATATTTCGTTTTAGAAAATTTTTCGCAAAAAAATCAACAAATTGCCTCAAAAGAGTAACCACAAGAAAAATCGCAAGGTTCTCATTCTCGGATCGGGCGCGCTAAAGATCGGGGAAGCTGGGGAGTTTGATTATTCCGGTTCGCAAGCGATAAAGGCCCTCAAGGAAGAGGGTATTTCGACCGTGCTCATAAACCCAAATATTGCGACAAATCAGACAAGCAAAGGACTTGCCGATAAAATATATTTCCTACCTGTTAATCCATATTTCGTAGAGAAGGTTATTGCGCGTGAAAAACCTGATGGAATTCTTTTGAGTTTTGGCGGGCAGACTGCGCTTAATTGCGGGCTTGCTCTTAATAAATCAGGCGTGCTTAAGCGTCATGGCGTCCGCGTACTTGGAACTCCGGTTGCGGCGATTGAGAAGACCGAAGATAGGGAAATTTTTAATAAAACTCTTGCGGAAATTGATGTAAAAGTTCCGAGGAGCAAGGCGTGCGTTTCTGTCGAAAAAGGTCTCGCGACGGCAAAAGAAATCGGCTATCCGGTAATCGTGAGGGCGGCTTTTGCACTCGGAGGGAAAGGGTCTGGGTTTGCGAATAATTCCGCCGAATTAAAAGTCTTATTGGAAAACGCTTTTGCGTATAGTCCGCAGGTTCTT
>JBAYGX010000113.1:0-4588 GCA_041666465.1 Candidatus Altimarinota bacterium | reverse complement strand
TTTTTTAACCAGTGATTCCGGCTTCACGCTTGCTAATTTTTTGTCCGGCTGAACAAGGGTCGTTGCGACGATAAGCCCGGTCAGGGTTTCAGCTGCAGCTAAAGAGTGCTGAATGGTTGTTGTCCTTTTTTTATCTTTCAATTCCGGTGGACCATAATACGCTTCATCAAATCCCTGCCCGTACCCGTGTGACTGAATCGTATCAATAAGAAAATCCGTTCCACCATGTGTTCTGAGAATTTCTACACACCGTAGACAATGTTGTTTCGTATCCGTTTTCGTGAGTTCCCAATCAATGTCATGCAATAGTCCGATAATTCCCCATATCTCTTCATCCTCCCCGAAATGCTTGGCGAGAGTGCGCATAATTACTTCCGATTCTCTGCAGTGCATTTTTGTAATCGGATCTTTAATGTATTCATCCAGCAATTTCTGTGCGTTTTGATACGAGATACCTATATCTTCTGTTTTTTTATTATCTTTTCCTGCTGTTTCCTGCTTTTGATTATTTTTTTCCTCGGGACGCATTGTGGGGAACAAAATAACATCTTTCAGCGCATGTTGATTGGTCAAAATGGCCACAAGGTTATCAATGCCCATTCCCCAACCAGCTGTAGGCGGCATACCATATTCCAATGCTCGAATATAATCATCATCAAACGCCTCGTGTTCACTGTGACCCCGCTCTCCAAGCTTTTCTGACTCTCTCCATCGCGTTGCTTGATCAATTGGGTCATTTAATTCGTTGTATGCATTAATCACCTCACGACCGGCAATAAGCAATTGAAATGATGCAGTCTTTCGAGGATCTTCTGGAATTCGTTTTGCAAGCGAGACAAAATCCGTAGGACGCTCGGTCAAAAAAAGCGGACCTATGAGATATGGTCTAGTCGTCTGCTTATAAAAAGCATCGAGTACTGCGCCATATCCGACTTCTCCCGTCAAATCTACTTTTATTCCTTTTTCCGCAATAACTGTACGTAGCTTTTCCTCAGTATCAGCCTGATTAATATCAATTCCTGTTTTGTCCAATATCGCTTCACGATATGTTACCCTCTTCCATGGTGTTTTGAAATTTATTTTTGTCCCTTGATATTCCAATTCCACACTTTGACATACTTGCTGGACCAGATCAGCAATCATAGTTTCCGTAAACTGCATTAATTTTTTGTAATCTGCGTATGCCCAATAAAATTCCAACATGGTAAATTCTGGATTATGTCCTCTATCCATTCCTTCATTCCGAAAATCTTTTCCTAATTCGTACACCTTCTCAAACCCCCCAACTATCAATCGTTTCAAATACAATTCAACAGCAATCCGTAAATAGAGATCTGAATCAAGTGTATTATGGTGAGTGACAAATGGCTTGGCTGCTGCTCCTCCATAAATTGGTTGCAAAACTGGCGTTTCTACTTCAATAAAACCATGAGAATCTAAATAGCTACGAAGGAATTTAATAATTTTCGTACGGGTTAAAAATACATTTTTCACCTCCGCGTTCATGAGAAGATCCACATATCGCTGACGGTACCGTTCCTCAATATCTTTAAGTCCATGCCACTGATCTGGCAGCGGTCGGATCGATTTTGTTAACATCTGAAAACTCTTTACAATGACCGATAACTCACCTGCTTGAGTTTTACCAATTAATCCTTGGACTGATATGAAGTCACCGATATCAATGTGTTGTAAAAGTTCTAACGATTCCGCGTCAGAGACATCGGCTTTTATCACACCCTGTATTTTTCCGCTTTCATCAACTATATCCAAAAAAAATATTTTCCCATGTCCGCGGATACTTATGATCCTTCCGGCAATATTGACATTCTTTCCCTCCATTTTCCTGGCTTCACCAATCATGTAATCTCTTTGAACAAGTGAAGGATAGGGGTCGATACCCATACCTTTTAGTTTCTGGAGTTTTTCTATTCGGGTGTTTCGAAGATCATCAAGTGTCGGCATGCACTTATTATACAAGAAGCGCTCGTATTTATGAAAGGTTACACAATCTCCTACCCAATTTCAATAATTTTATATTTGATTTTCCCTGCAGGAGCTTCTACCTCTGCTATTTCCCCTACCTCTTTCCCTAAAAGCGCTTTCCCTAAAGGTGACTCATGAGAAATCTTTTTATTCATCGGATCGGCTTCCCATTCTCCGACTACCAAAAATTCCTCTTTCTTGCCATTCACATGGAGAATGACCTTTGAACCAATATCTACCTGTCCTGTTTTTTTCGGGCTGATAATTTTAGCAGCGCGGAGAATCTCTTCAAGCTCAGCAATCCGTCCGTCAATAAAAGCCAGATCCTGCTTGGCTGCGACATATTCGCTGTTCTCCGAAAGATCCCCGGCTTCACGGGCATCCGAGAGCCTAATGACGGTTGCCGGTCGTTTGACTTTCACCAGCTCCTCGTGCTCAGCTTTTAGTGTATCTAAACCTTCTTTTGTCAGTAATTGTTGATGATTATGATTGTCCATATATTCAAAAAAAACCTCCCCACAAAACCTTTTTTCGTTGCCGAGGGGAGCGTAAAAAATAATAACGTGAGAAAGTGTACCTTACCCTCCTTGAGCTGTCAAGTAGAAGCTGGTATCATTACAGAAGCTTTGGAAGCTAATTCCGAGGCTAAAAAATTAATTAAGTGAGTATTCTTATTGGATTATTGGTCTGATTGGTAAATTAAAAAATTGATCGTCCAAGCCCCCATCGTCTAGCGGTTAGGACGACACGTTCTCAACGTGTAGATCGCCGGTTCGAATCCGGCTGGGGGTACATATGAAAAACGCTTGGGCAGAGTCCGAGCGGTTTTCATATATGCCGGTATCGTATGAGAACCGGACCCGGTTCGCAATCCAGCAGTTAGCGAGGCGTTTCTTATCGGTGAGTCTTACTGCTGGTGAGTGTCGCACCTGCGACAATCCGGCTGGGGGTACTTTTTCAGAAATCTCAGCAGAGGCCGTCAAATAGATTTGCGCGAGTTGGGTCGCGCAGAGTGTCGCGAAGGGCAGCCGGTAGTCGGAGACGAGCCGACGATTATGAGGAAAAAGAACAAAAAGAACCCGCAAATTTTAATTCAACTGCATTTCCTTCTTAATATCCGACAAATACGATTGAGTTACCTGTACTAATCTAGCGAACTCTGGTACTTTTGAAGACTCTTCAATAAACCTTTCGAAATATTGATGTGATTGAGGTAGATTATCAAGTTTTTTATACATAATAAAACCTAGAATAAATAATGCCGGAATCCATTTTTTATTTTTCCATAATCCCTGTTGAAAAATATATATTTCATTCACAGTAACATCTTCTCCAGGATAAGTATTTTCGGTAATTTTTTGGTACTGATTTAAACCTCGTTCATAATTTCCTTTCCACACGAGCAAAAATGCGTAATCATATCTCCAGATTTGATTATTTACAGCTATCTTCTTTGCTTTCATCACATCACCGAGACACCCGTCAAGGTCGTTATTTTGGAATTTTCGTAGTGCGCTAAAAATATATGCGCCATAGTTATCCTGTTTTACCAAAAAACTATCTGCCAAATATTTATCTGCCTGCGTTATTTGGTTATTTCGTAAATACCAGTTAGCTATTAATATATTTTCTTCGGCGATTAATGCATCAAGCTTACTACGAATCTTCAAAAGATTGGGAGGAACAGGATTGTATTTTTTATTTATTCCTTCAAATTCTGTTCTAAGTACTGTATGCAACTTCAAGGCTAGGACAGGGTCACCTGAAATCAGCGACGCGAGACCAATTATGTATTTTGATATAACAAACACTAACTCGGCAGATATCTCAAAACCTGTCAATTCAAAAACATCACTAAATGCGATTCTTTTAAACCAAGATTCTATAAAATCTTTTGCGATTATATTATGTGCACCAACTTTAAGTGGTTTATGCACAATTAAGCCGTCAATATCAAAAATATATTTACTTTCTTTATCCATCCGCTTTCGAATTTCTCCCCATATGTAAAGGTGACCACCAATTTTTTTTTGTTGCGACTCCCATTTATTGCGTTTTACTAAATTCTTGAAGACACCATCTTTACGAAACTGAATTAAACTTTGAGATTGCTCGCTGAGTAATCTTGAGGTAACGCTAGATTGATATTCGTTAAGGTCAACTATTTCAAAAATATCTGAAAACCCAGCTTCATTAATTAATTTTCTGAAATAAAAAACAAAATCTCGATATACTTTATTTCTTTCAAGATCTTTTTCAGTTTCGATAGCAAGAATTATACCAACCTTATTTTTTGGCACTTTAGGATATTTACAACGAGTCCATAACCAAAATATCAACCAAAACACTTCAACAATTACTACTGTAGTAATCCAATACCATCCGACGATACTAAGCTTAAGAAGAGTTGTTATCAAGATTAAAATTGAGGGGAAAAACAAAAATCCTATAAACAGGGCTCGTTTTGAATATATATTTCTTTCTAAATAGCCGAGATAAAAATCTAACTCTTTAAGCTCCATACAATTACTATATTGCTTCTAAACCTACGCTCAATCACTTACAATTAACGAACTCGTATTCATATTAGAAATATACTTTC
>JBAYGX010000112.1:0-4615 GCA_041666465.1 Candidatus Altimarinota bacterium | reverse complement strand
ATCTTTTCTATCAACACGAAAAATGCCGATTCCGCAAAGCTTCCTGAGATGATTATATGTATCAACTCTTTTTAAACCCGCCTTGCGCGCGATTACGCTTGCCGGTTGTAAGCCGAGTTCCAGCGCGGCAAGATATATTTCCATATCCTTGCCGTTTAATCCTAAGATTTGAAAAATCCTGGAGAGCATGGTGAGTTTTTTGTGGTCAAAATGGCAGAAGGCGATACTAGAGCATAAAACGCGGATTGTCAAGGCTTGTTGTCAAAAGAATGAAAATAGACCACCATCAAAAACACAGATTCAAATCTGTAAAAATGCAACTTCTCCCGTGTCAAAAATCGACACCGTGTCAAAGAGTTTGCACAAGAAACGCGCGGTAACGGAATTCGCCACCGCCCATGAGATTGACACGTCGCGACCAACAGGAGTTTAATATTGAACCTTAAGCCAAAAAATGGAAGACTTATCGGAAGAAACACTACCAACCGAAAAAGATATAGTATTTGCACGGTCCAGAGGAGGACAGGTAATGGTTTCGAAAGCATGGCATGTCGCCTGTATGCAAGAAAATTTCTTGTTGAATCCGGACGGGAGCAAGTGTTCTTCGCCATGGAGTAAATACATATGGTCTATAGAAAAAGAATGTATGGAAGGAGTGCCGACTGAAATAAGTTACGATGCGTTAGAGGCGGATATTCCGATCAGGCATCGCAAAAGAATAAAAAAAGCATGGGAGATATTGAAAAGAAAAGAGGTAGGATTAAGAAGACAATTAAGAATCCTTAAACAAGAATGGGACAAAGTCCCGGACGTTGAGGATCAGGAGGTCGAAACGATTTTAAGGACAGTTTCTTTCAAGAAGCATGCGGATATGTTAAGAGTTCTAAAGGGAACTATTAGGAAATCGCCGGAAGAAGATACTACAGACGATCCGATTTTAGACTGGCAGATAAAAGAAAAAATCATCGAGACGGATTGGGCGATGCGGATAAAAACTTTCTGGCCGCCTATAGAATTTACATCGATTTATTACTTGAGGAGCCTAATCCGGAAGGTGGCGAACTGCACGAGCCAATAACGAGCGAAGAAGAAAAAACGGTTTTGCCAACAGATCATCCTATAAGACAAATGCTTGCGCGTAGACTTGTAAGGCTGGAAGTGGTGGATTTAAACCACCAGGTCTTATCTATGGCGAAAACCTATCATTATCAGGATCGACTAGACAAGGGGAATCTATTGAGAAAACATAGCGAAGAACCGTATTACATGCATCCACATCGAGTGGCGTTGAAAATGATGTATGACGTTCTGCCATTTATGATTGGAGACGCTGACGAAGAAGGCCAGGAAGATTTTATAGCATTGGTAGTTTTGATGGGCGCCTTACACGACCTGTTGGAAGATACGAATGTAACGATGAAAGGGGTGATGGATTTTTTGGATTCAAGGGCGGATAAATACGATAGTTCAATTGATGCCGCGGTTGAATCGGGTTTTGTAACCGCAGAAGAATATAAAAAAGGTGATATGCAAGGGAAAGAAAGAATGAAAAATAGAGATCTGAACCTTGTTAAATTGGGCATAAGGGAGAAAATTAGAAAAGTACTTCTTATAGTGACAAAAGAAACTGAAAAAACAATGAGTGGAGAACTTAAGCTAAGAGCTGTTTTGCAAAATATACTTGGGGAGGAGAGAACAAGAGAATTAATAGGGACAAGTGAAATAGAAGTTGATAGTTCCAATCCATTGTTTGTATCTCGGCCATCAATGATAGTGACACGATTTCCGGTATCTCATAGCGTTAAAATAGATAGTTTCTTGCTTAAAATGAATGCGATGCTACCGGAAGAAAAGAGAGACCAACAGCTTGCATTGATGGTAAAAATTGAAGATAGAAGCGATAATCTCGCAACGATTAAAGATATCAAGAAGATGACCGGCGAAGAGCTGGAGAAACACAGAGATACACTCAGGGAAACAGTCACAAGACTTATCGCATGGTGCATGCTTGAACACAATAGAGCCAATTATCCGCTTTATAATACTTTGCCAAGATTAATAGAAATTACAGTCGCAAGATATGCGGAATTTATGCGCGATAAACCTGACATGATCGAAGCATGCGACAAGGATTATTTTGCTCAATTGAAAACCTGGGAAAACGAAGTCCCTTACCTTCCCCTCCCCTCTTCTTCTTCTTCTCTTTTCTTCACTAGCTCACTAGCTCACTAGTTCCTAGGTCCTAGGTCCTATCTCTTCCTCCCAGCTCTTCACCTTCAAGTCTTCAACCTTGTATTTCTGAAGCGTCCTTGCCATCAACCTTGCGACCTGCAAATTTGTAATTAAAGGAATATTTAAATCGATAGTTCGCCTCCTGATGTGATAACCGGCGGTCATTTCCTCCTTGCTGTAATTTGTAGGAATGTTTATAACCAAATCGATACACTTATCGCGTAAATATTCATCCAAATTCGGACTTCGCCCGTCGCCGATTTTATGCAAAATATGCGCTTCAATCCCGTGCTCTTTCAAAAAATGTCCGGTCCCGTCAGTCGCGAACAATGTGAACCCCATATCCTTAAATCTCTTGGCTGAACTCAAGAATTCCATTTTATCCTGCGGGCGACCGATGCTCAGTAAAATGTTTTTCTTCGGCATCTCAAAACCGACAGAAATCATCGCTTTCAGGAAAGCCTCTTCGATATCAGCGCCGAAACATGCGACCTCGCCGGTCGATGCCATTTCAACTCCAGAAACGGGATCAGCACCTTTCAATCTCGAGAAACTGAATTGTGGAACTTTCACGCCGACATGATCGAGATCTAGCGTTCGATAATGACCTTTTTTAAGAGCTTTCGCGCTTCTTCCAAGCATTGCCCGAGTCGCGATTTCTATAAAATTATATCCTGTAACTTTTGAGCTGAAAGGAAAACTTCTGCTTGCGCGCAAATTACATTCGATAACTTTTATCTCATTACTTTTTGCCAAAAATTGAATATTAAAAGGTCCCGTGATATGTAATTCACGAGCAATTTGCTTGGTTATTTGGCGGACTCTTTTTATGGTTTCTAAATAAAGTTTCTGTGGTGGTAAAACAATCGTCGCATCGCCTGAATGTACGCCCGCATTTTCGACATGTTCGGCAATCGCCCAAATTATAACTTCGCCTTTGGTTGCGACGGCATCGACTTCGATTTCTTTTGCACCTTTTTCGAACTTGCTTATTACAACAGGAGCATCAACGGAAATTTTGGCGGCTGTCGATAAATATGCGCGCAAATCTTCTTCGTTCTGCGCGACATTCATCGCCGCACCGGAAAGCACATAAGAAGGTCTGACCAAAACAGGATATTCAACCTCGCGCGCGAACCTGTACGCGTCTTCGACATTGGAGAAATCTTTCCATTTCGGCTGAACAACTCCAATCTTATCCATCAAGCCGGAGAACTTGTGCCTATTTTCCGCACGATCGATATCAACAGGCGAAGTGCCAAGGATTTTTACATTATTTTTATATAATTTCATCGCCAAGTTATTCGGTATCTGTCCACCCGTCGAGATAACAACACCATTGGGTTTTTCGAAATCATAAATATCCAAAACTCTTTCAAGCGAAAGTTCGTCAAAATACAACTTGTCGCAAATATCATAATCCGTCGAAACGGTCTCGGGATTATAATTGATCATGATTGTTTCATAACCCTCTTTCTCAAGAGTTTGCACGGCGTTTACGCAACACCAGTCGAATTCAACAGATGAGCCGATGCAGTAAGGACCGGACCCGAGAACGATAACTTTTTTCTTGGAAGATTTTTTTGTGTCGTTTTTCGAGCCATCAGCGCTAGGACGCGAAGCATTCCTTGCGCAATAATATAAGCTGTTTTGCGATAGCGAAACTCCATGATATGTAACATAAAGATAGTTCGTATTTGCAGGCCACTCGGCGGCCATCGTATCGACCTGTTTTATGGACGGCAAAACCCCCATCTTCTGTCTCAACTTGCGCATATCGGGCTCACTTTTCCCAATTAAATGTCCGATTTGATAGTCGGAAAAGCCTTGTTTTTTCGCCTTTAACATCAATTCGCTGTCGATTTTCGCGCCAGCTTTTTTCACAAGAGCATCCGTCTTAACGACATTCTTAATTTTATCAAGAAACCACTTATCGATTCCGCTCAAACGATTTATTTTCTCACTACTCCAGCCTTTTTGCAGAGCCTCTACAACGGCAAGAATTCTCTTTGGTGTCGGAACTGCGATTTCATGTCCTAGTTTCTCCGCTTTAATCCCAAGCGCTTCATTCCCGGTAAGTCCAACAAGTCCAATCTGCAACATTCGCAAACCTTTTTGCAGACACTCTTCAAAATTTCTTCCGAGTGCCATAACTTCGCCGACAGATTTCATCTCACTTGTTATCTCGCGCGAAACTTTTCTGAATTTATTAAGATCCCATCTCGGAATTTTTAATGCCAAATAATCAAGTGCCGGTTCGAAACATGCGGTTGTGTTTTTCGTAACCGCATTTTTCAACTCGGGCAAACTGTAACCAAGCGCCAATTTCGCCGCGATATGCGCGAGCGGATAACCTGTCGCCTTGGAAGCCAATGCCGAAGAT
>JBAYGX010000111.1:0-4786 GCA_041666465.1 Candidatus Altimarinota bacterium | reverse complement strand
ATACTTATGAAGTTGCCAAAAAAGCCGGAGTCCACGCTGTCAGACATAGCCTAAATAGGGGTCTTGGCGGTGCGCTTGGAACGGGTTTAAAATTGGCCGTAAGTATGAAATGGCCGATAATGGTGACTTTTGATGCGGATGGTCAGCATGATGTGAATGATATCGAGAAGGTTTGCGTGCCTATTTTGCAGGGTAAGGCTGATGTCGTTATAGGTTCGCGCATGAAAAATTCCATTGGAATGCCTTTCCACAGAAGGATTTTGAATTTCCTGGGAAATTTGGTCACTTATGCATTTTTCGGAATATGGTGCTCGGATACGCAGTCGGGACTTCGCGCTTTTTCGCTTGATGCGGGGAAAAGAATTCAGATCAGAACAAACCGCATGGAGGTAAGTTCTGAGATTATCCGCGAGATAAAAGTGCGCGGGCTGAAAATGGTTGAAGTACCAATAAAAGCCATCTATACTGATTACTCCCTGTCAAAGGGGCAGAGCCTCTATACTGGCATAAAGACATTTCTTAAGTTACTCTTACATAGGCTGATGCATTAGCAGGACTCGGTAAGTTAAATGCTCAAACATATGGCACTAAAAATAATCATCACAATCTTCGTTTTATTCGCCTTTAGCAGAACTTATTTAAGGCTGAAAGATGGCGCAATCGATACTATGCAGTTTGTTTTTTGGCTTGTCGTTTGGGCGCTTGTGGAAGTTATCGCTCTTTGGCCGGGAGTTACGCAGAAACTTGCGAATTTTCTAGGCATCGAAAGAGGTATGGATGCAATAGTTTATTTTTCCGTGGTTGTTCTTTTTTATCTGATTTATCGTGCTTATGTGAAGCTTGAAAATCTTGAGCACGACATTACGAAAATCGTTAGAGATGAATCCATTAATGAGTTTAAAAAAGATGAGTAAAGTTGCCGGGCATTTCAAAAATTCGGCTGAGCTAAAGAATAAAATTTCTTCCGACAATTCTCTTGTTGCGCAGATGGAAAAGGTCGGAGAGGTTATGGTTTTGGCACTTAAATCCGGCAAGAAAATTCTAATCGCCGGGAACGGCGGAAGCGCCGACCAAAGCCAACATTTTGCCGCCGAACTCATCGGGAGATACGAACGAAATCGCGCGCCTCAAAAGGCCATAAGTCTTGTCGCCGATATTGCGACTCTCACTTCCCTTTCGAATGATTTTGGATTCAATCAGGTTTTTGCCAAACAAATTGAAGCGTTGGGCGAAAGCGGGGATATTTTCTTGGCTATTTCGACAAGTGGAAATAGCGAAAACATATTGGAAGCTCTTAAGGTGGCAAAAAAACTTGGGCTTAAATGTATCGGTTTGGCGGGGAAAGATGGTGGTCGCATGAAGGAGTTATGTGACGAAATTGTTGTAATCCCAAGCGACAAAACACCTTTGATTCAAGAGGCGCATTTGTCGGTTTTGCATGTTTGGGCGGATATAATTGAAAGCTCTATTTCATGAAAGATGTTTTTTTAAATATATTCGGGCGTGCGAAAGAAAAAACGATTTTGATCGTTGGCGACACCATGATTGATCATTATTTGCATGGAGATGTAACGAGGCAATCGCCCGAGGCACCTGTCCCTGTTCTCCTGGCACAACGAGATGAATATCGGCTTGGAGGCGCGGCGAATGTTGCGAATAATTTGGCGAAAATAGGAGTAAAACCCCTCCTGATTTCCATAATCGGCAAAGACTCGAACGGCGAAAAACTTGTCCAAATGCTTGATGCCGAAGGCATCCCCACTTCAGGCTTAATCGTTACCCCAACTCGACCTACGACGGAAAAATTGCGAGTTATCGACAAGTCTAATAAGCAACTTATAAGACTCGATTTCGAAAAAACGGATGAAATCGAAGATAGGCTTGAAGACGAACTTATTTCAAGATTCGACAAATTCATTAAAGAGGCTGATGGAGTCTTGATTTCCGATTACGCGAAGGGCGTTATGAGTCCGAAATTTATTAAATATGTTATCGAACAAAGTGCCGCAATTAATGTGCCGGTTTTTGTAGATCCGAAACCGCGGCATAAAGATTTTTATAAAAATTCTTACCTGGTCACTCCAAATGAAAAGGAGGCGAGTGAAATGGCTGGAGTCGACTCAATAACGGATGAAAATTGTAACGAAGTTGGTAAACGACTTGCCGAAATGTTATCGGCAAATGTCGTCATGACGCGTGGAAGTAAAGGGATGCGGATTTTTCATAAAAGCGGTCAGATTTTTGATGTTCCCGCCAAAGCTCAAGAGGTTTTTGATGTCACCGGAGCCGGTGATACTGTAATTTCTTTTATCGCATTGTGTTGCGTTTCCGGACTCGGAATTACCGAGTCTTGCCAACTGGCAAATGTCGCCGCCCGAATTGTAATTGAAAAATTCGGAACCGAGACCGCAAAAACGGATGAGATTTTGAAAATTTTATCGCAAGAATTTAATGATTAAAAAGGAGTTTTGTTCCACAAAACAACTTAATAATATGGGGCAACCGCCTGCGGCGGCCGCCCTGAAAGCTGTTTTCCTAGATCGTGACGGAGTCGTCAATCGCGACACTAATTATGTCCATAAGGTTGAGGATTTTGAATTTATTCCCGGCTCAAAAGTAGCGATGAAAATGCTGAATGAAGCTGGCTACAAGCTTTTTATAATTTCAAATCAATCTGGAATCGGGCGCGGATATTACACGACTTCCGATGTCGAGTATTTGCATAAATATATGATCTCCGAGCTTGAAAAAGCTTCCGTGAAAATTGAAAAAATTTATTACTGCCCGCATACCGCCGAGTCTAATTGCGAATGCCGCAAACCAAACCCTTATTTTGTTTTACAGGCACAAAAAGAGTTCGACATCGATTTGTCGAAAAGTTTTTTTATTGGCGATCATGATTCCGATATCGCGTGTGGGAAAAATTCCGGACTTAAAACTATAGGCGTACTTTCCGGACATCAAACCAAATTCGATTCAAATCCAGACCTTACCGTCACTGATCTAATGGCGGCAGCGAAAATAATTTGTAAAATTAAAACTCTTCCCGAGCTTGAAAAAATCAAATCAACAGGCAAAAAAATCGTAACCACAAACGGGTGTTTCGACATTTTACACGCCGGTCATATGAAAGCGCTCAAAGAATCAAAAGCCCAAGGTGACATCCTTATTGTCGGCTTAAACAGTGACGATTCCGTTCGCAGGCTTAAGGGACCGACTCGACCTGTTAATAATGAGTTTTCACGAGCTGCGACTCTTGCCTCTCTCGATTGTGTTGATTATGTTTTAATTTTCTCAGAAGACAATCCGATTGCATTTCTTGATGCGGTTAAACCCGATATTCATACCAACTCGGAAGAGTATGGCGAGAATTGTATTGAAGCTGAAACGGTTAAGAAAAATGGTGGGGAAATTTATTTAATTAAAAAAATTCCTGGTCTTTCAACAACTAAAATAATCAATACACATGAGGGGAACAACTGGTTTCCCTCATGATCTCCCCTCCGAGCTGTTGTTCGCAAAACAGCTTTCGCGAAGGCTCGCGAAATGCTAATTTGGGACCCAGCGAGACCCAAACCAGCATTTCGCTACGCGGGCTCAATCTGTTTTGCTCACCTTTAAATGGCTAATATCGCATTACAAAGAGTTATTGATAAATATGTCGGAGGCGCGTTGTGTCTCGGCTACGGTATGCTGCACGACAAAAAACCTCTTGATAAAAAAGAGGTAAAAGAAATCTTAATTGTAAGACTTTGGACGCTCGGCGAAACAATTTTGACTCTTCCCATGATTGAACGACTTAGAAAGGAATATCCGCACGCCAAAATCACGGTTTTGGCAAGAAACAACAATAAGGAGATTTTTAAGTTCGTCGATTTCATTGACGATGTTTTGCTTTTTGAGAACGAAAACTTACGCATTCTTTGGGGTCTGCACGGGCATTTCGATCTCGCAATCGATACAGAGCCGTATCTGCGAGTTTCGGGCTTGCTGGCACGGTTTTTGAGCAAGAAACAAATCGGGTTTGATCACGGTGTTCGCGGACGAGTTTATAGCGATCGTGTGCGTTATGACGATCGAATACATTCGGTTGAGCTTTTTTGTGATTTACTCAAGCCTCTTGGCATCGATTATAAACCTGAGAAACTTGTCAGACTAAAGGCGAGCGATATTTCGCATAAAATTGAGAACATGACCGGCAAATCTCTTGAAGATATAAAAATTATCGGCATACACGCCTCAACTGCACAGTCCGCCAAATATAGGGCTTGGCCGACGGATAATTTCGCAAAACTTATCGATATGCTTATTACTCGCGATCCGAATATATTCGTCGTATTAACAGGTACACCATCGGAACACAAATTAAATGAAGACATTATCTGTTCTTGCGACCACAAAAGAGTTTTTAATCTTGCCGGAATGCTGAATTTTTCGGAATTTATTGGACTTTTTGATTGTCTTGATTTGTTTATTTCAAATGATACCGGCCCTATGCATCTTGCTGCAACTCAAGGTTGCAAGGTAGTTGGACTTTTTGGACCGAATTTGCCTTTGAGATTCGGCCCTTATCCTACTGATGGTCTTCGAAATTTCTCCATATATCATGGCGATAAAGTTCCATGTTCTCCGTGTATTAATGTACATACGGGACAGTTTAAAAAATGCCGTCGTATGAAAAATGGTACAGGTGAATGCATGTGTTTGATTGAGCCGGAAGAGGTTTACGATGTGGTGAAGAATGTTATTTAAGCTTTAAAGGAGAGTTGCTAGGTTGAGCATGCTT
>JBAYGX010000110.1:0-4886 GCA_041666465.1 Candidatus Altimarinota bacterium | reverse complement strand
TCTCGGGATAACGGTTTTCAAGACCGCCGCGTTCAACCACTCTGCCACCTCTCCGTATTCGTTCCGTTTTTAAAAGGGCAAAAGGAATTATATGCGAAGCGGTCTAGAAATCAACAGATTCTCTTCTTTCTTTCTTCTCTTAATCCTCTCTTTCTCTCCTCTTCACTAGTTTACTAGGTCCTAAGTCCTAGGTCCTCTCTTATTCCTCTAGGTACCCAACCGCCTCATCCAACTGTTCATCCTCTTCCGTCGTTAAATCATCAAGGATGATAATGTCCGGAGTTATCCCCGTGTCATCAATACTTCTATCATTTGGCGTATACCATTTCGCGACGGTCATTCTTAGGCTTGAGCCGTCACTCAAAGGAGTAACAGTCTGGACACTCCCTTTCCCAAAAGTTTGTTCGCCAATAATTATAGCGGTTTTATAATCCTGTAGGGCACCTGCAACGATTTCGGAAGAAGAAGCCGATCCATCATTTACCAACACAACAAGAGGAATTCCGGCCAAGCTGGCATCGCCTGTCGTATAGTAAATTTGATTATCCGCGTCATTTCGCATTTTCACCGTAACGGCTTTGTTTTGCCCGGAAACGAATTCGGAAACAACGGTTACGGCGGTTTCCAAATATCCACCTCCGTTATTTCTCATGTCCAAAATGATTCCATCGACATTTTCAAGAATAATCCCATTAACGGCTTCTTGAAATTCATCCTCGGTTTTATCACCAAACTGATAAATGCTTATATATCCGATTTTTTCACCATTAACTCCTTCAATAATTTCCCATTCAACACTTGCAATTTCAACTTTTGCCCTTTCGATATCAAAAACCAAAGGCTCTTCTTCTCCTTCGCGCAAGACGGTTAAATTCACGGTAGTTCCAGCCATTCCTCGAATTGCCATTATGGCATCAAAAATCGTCATTTCGTTCGCGCGTTGTTCATCTATTAAATAAATAACATCTCCGGGTAATAAACCGTATTGTTCCGCAGGAGATCCTTTGAAAGGCGTAACAATTACAAGTTCCCCGTTTTCAACTGTGAGCTCGGCACCAATCCCTTCGAGTTCACCACCCATGTTATCTTGAAACTCATTGGTCTCTTCCGGGGTCATAAAAACAGTGTAAGGATCATCAACAGAATCGACCATCCCGGAAATTGCGCCATATAACATCGACTCGCTATTTATTTTGCCCAAATCCACATAATCCCCATCCAGTAAGTCTTTTACGTCCCAAAATAATCCAAGATCTATTTCCTCATCGGGTTTCGACTCGTCACTGGCGGTAACCTCGGTTTTGAAATCGCCGATATCATAATAAAAATAAGAGGTAAGCCATCCGACCATAAAGAAAAAAAGTACCCATACGAAAAATTTCAAAAAACTTCCACGCGTTCGATACATCATATAAAAAAGATTAGTTTTTGTTCAAGTAAGTAAAAAATACACGAGTACCGATTGTAATAAAAGAGGAGTTTTGCTTACGCGAAACGACTCATAATGTAGGCCACAGGGATCGCTTACGCTTCCCGTGGCTACTAGACCTCGATTTCGCGCAAAATTTGTTTTACCTCGGTGGCTTTTCTTTCGCTGTCGATATCAACATAAGCCGCGCAAAAAGTCACAAGTCCATGCGAAGAAATCTCATGCTTAACCGGCATCTGTGTCAGGAAATTTTTTATAATATTTTCTTTATCCACTCCGATAATCGACTCTTTCAATCCGACCATCCCCGCATCTGTTAAATACGCCGTTCCACCGGTAAGAATTCGCAAGTCAGCCGTAGGTATATGTGTATGAGTTCCAAAAACCGCCGAAACTCGTCCATCCAAATATTGCCCCATGGCAACTTTCTCGCTCGTCGCCTCTGCGTGAATATCCACGAAAATTCCATCAAGATATTCATGCGCTGTCTCTTTTAGAATTTTATCAACAGTCAAAAAAGGACATTCGTAATCATTATGTATGAAAATTCGCCCATGCAAATTTATAACAAGAATTCTTTTCATTAGAGCCGTTTCAACTATTCGCCATCCGCGTCCCGGATTATTTGAAGGAAAATTTGCCGGTCTCAAAACGAGCGTATCTTTTTCGTCCATTCGCGGAAATAAATCGCGATTATGCCAGATGTGATTGCCTGAAGTGAAAAAATCTATGCCGGCCCTGTGCATTTCGTCCAAATGGTCGGAAGTCAAACCCTTCCCGCCGGAAATATTTTCGCCATTAGCAATAATAATATGAGGCTCGAACTCTTTTTTGAGTTTCGGGATTATTTTTTTCGTGGCCTCTCTGCCCGGTCTGCCGACAATGTCACCGATAAAAATTATTCGCATGAAAAGAGTCTACACCAGAAGGCGGAATTATAAAAATCGCATGAGACTTAAATCACGCCATATGTGATATTGCCATCTATTGAATATATAACCAATGTGCCTCCCCACCTTCCTCACCATCTGTAATAAAAAGGTTGCTGGCACACATATCATCCTTTACTTCGAAACAGTCAAAGGTTAAATCCTGTATTGTACCTTGCTCCAAACTTCCTTCCGTATCGTATGTTATTGTTCCATCTATAAGAGGAACGAAATCGATCATATCTCCATCTTCCGACGCAATGCACGTGATGCCAACTTGACCTCCTTCATTAGCCGGATACTCATTACCGACAGACGCGGCAATTACATAGCGCTCTCCTCCGGTATCCGGATTTTGTCCTCCCTGGACACCGCTTACCTCCATGACGTATCCATTGTAGCCACTGCCGGACTCAGCACATTCTTCAGGGGTTTGTTGTATTTTCCCATTATTGCAACCGGTCGCGGCAAATGGCGCAGCAAGTGCAACCAATGTTACGAAAGCAGTTCTTCTTAAATTTAGTCCAGCTTCATTCATAATAAAATCTGTTACAGATAATGCTACATGTAAACAATATCACTATTCCTGGTTTTGTCAAGCTGTCGAGTGTAAAAAAGCCCCTATTTTCTATGAATTTTGCAATTTGACATATAGAAACGCCTTGCATGGGCGAGTCAACCCGAATCCGTACATTTTCCCCCGGGGGAAACTTTAATCTGTTAAATTATACAACAAACACGCTTGTCGTTAGTTTCTGCGAGTACAGATATATGAAAAAACCGGGACTTTTTCACATCGAGTCTGAGGGTCGTGGTTTATTCCGCTTCCAAAAACTTCGCAACCAAATCTCGAACCATCGGTCTATCTTTAAAAGGATCCAAACATCTTTCGGGATTGTCCTCGCAATATGTAAAGCCAAGTAAATAAGCGGTGATGCTTTCTGCAAGCTCTTCAGATGCAGCGATGAGTAGTTTCTGAACTTCTTGAGCATTAGAGCCGCCAGGATATGATCCGTCTGCATTTCTATAGAACCCTGAATAATGCGACATCGAAGGTAGATTTTCAGTAAGTTCACAAAACTTAGCAATAAAACTCATCCCATCCATTAAAGTCCCATCCATTAAAGTCCCATCTTTAAATGCCAAATTGCAATCATCCCCCCAGATTATTTGAGCAGAAACGCAATGAGCTATTTCATGTACAAGTCCTTGAACCGTTATTATTTTTGCGATTCGCGAATCTCCGGCTGAATGTATTGCGTACAAATGTATATCCGCAGCAAGTTTACCAGCTTCTATACTTGGTGATCCGTAATCTGTGTAAGAAGGAATAATTGCAGTTTCAGAAAGAGCTTCAGAGGGGTTGTTTGTGACTCGCGGTGTTGTTGGCGTAGATTCTTTTTCGAACCACAAAGAATTTTTAAATAAAATTTTTCTCAAAATAGACCTACCAAGGGATTCATCAGGGAAAAGAGAAAGTATTTTTAGAACAGTATCTTGATCTAAGAATTGTTCAACTTCGGCTTCCAATTGAGGAAGTTGTACGCTGTCTTTCGCGGCAGGCAAATCGTCTGAAACTCTGCGATATAGTGTATCCGCATTTGCCGTATAAAAATCTATCGTTGGTTTCAGGTCCAACCCAGAAACTGAACTTGTATCTTTTTCTGGAGGCATAAATATGATTAAAGGGGCTTACGATAGCCCAAAAGTGCCGTTTCGTCAACCGCCACTTCTTCTTCTTCTTCTTCTCTGCTCTCTGTGTCTTGCTCCTTGCTCAGTAGACATCCCCAAGGTAGCACCCCTCGCAATACACAATCTCCGGCCTCTCCGACGCATAACTTGTCTTCATCTCGTGCCCGCATTTTGCGCACGGACGAACGAACTCACAACGCGGATTTCGCATAGCCATCCTATCCAGATATCTCTGATAAGGTTTTCGTCTCGGCAAAGGGATAGAGAATTTTTTATAAAAATTAAACTCCTGCGGAATTATTTTGAAATTTGCTTCGCTTACCTCACATGTAAGAATTTGCGAACAAATCATCTTCTCATCCGCTTCAAGAATCGAATCCGGCAACTCAACTTTTGGTCCCTGATATCCAACTTTCTCATTCTTGTTTTTCCATTTCAATCCTCTTGCCGCGACCTCTTCTTGAGTCAAAGGCAAATAATCTTGAGCAAGGGTTTCGTTATATCCAAATGGGCTTAATGTGCTTGGAAAAAACTCGCCCCATTCGCCGGTGGATTCCATGTGCTTAATTATTTCGGGTAACAATTTCTCGTACTCTTCTTGCGTATATTGCTTATTCAAGATGCAATAAGAAGAACTTCTTAACCCGATACACCCAAAACAGTTTTTCGAACCTGTTGAGAGATCACAATAAAAAAGATTGGAATTGCCGTCCCAGCAGTTTAAGCAAAAAGAACAATAGTTAACATTCCCGGCGGAACTGCTTATTTCGTAACACATTTCCGCACCGTCTCCGTAGAAATCCCAGTCCATGCAATCCTTGGCCTTTATCAAATGA
>JBAYGX010000109.1:0-5083 GCA_041666465.1 Candidatus Altimarinota bacterium | reverse complement strand
AATTCCGATTGAAAAACGAGGTGAATTCGGGGAAGTCTTAGGTGGATTAATTTAGTTCACTTGATAATCCCGAGCCAAGCCTTTATTTAAAAATAAAGGAAGGTGTAGAGACTATCTCGCAAGAGAGTACTCCGATTAGTATCGGGGGAAGCCCCTCGCCCCTTAATAGTTTAAGGGTGATGATATAGTCCACCCCCTACGGAAACATAGGGATAAGTGTAAGGAGCGGGTTGTAGGTTCGAATCCTACCCGCGGAGCATTTGACTTTTTTATTCTACTATGTTATATGTATGCATAGTATTTTGAGTTAATGTGGCATCTTATGCCTTTCGGATATTCTGAATAGAACAATATAACTTACAGGAGGAGATAATGCCGAATCAGAGTAAGATTTGTGATCCCCGTTTTTGGGCGCGTTGGAGTGCTTCGGGAGCTGTTTCATACAAGGTCATTGTTCCTAGTTTGGGAGATATGATCGTGTGCTTGAAGAAGCGTTGGGGTGCTGCCGGGCAACTTTTCGACGGTGTTGTCGCAAGCGGTCATGATTTGTACGTGAAGACTCCGGCGACTCTCCCGGTTCTTCTCGATGCCTTGCGGACGATTGGCTACAAAGTCGACAATTTACGCGAAGCAGATCATCGCAAGCATGATGGTATCAGTATTGATACTATGGAGAAGAATGGTTGGTCATTGTGGTTTGCTCACCTTGATCTCCGACGTGGTAAGTGTGGTTCTTGTAGCGCTATCATTGATGTTCGCGGTATCCAATCTCATGGTCACAAGTGTGAGCTGTGCGGCGAGGTTACCTACTATGAGATCATTGATGGTGCCACTGTTCGCTTTTCGTTCATTCAAGTAGACAAACGAGATGGAAATCTGGTTGACATGGCACTCAGGGCTAAGCGATGGGATACGGAAGAGGGTTATTTATACTTCTATCCAGAACTCCTTGATGGTCTTTGGTGTCGCGGTGACCAAGTCAAGCAATATTTTGAAGCGAACAGCGATAAATGGGAGGAGGTTGAAGAGGATAAACAAAAGCTTATCCGCGTGCGATATCCCAATCCGTGGGACTATAACGTTTCAGCCATCAATCCGAGCGAGATTTACGGTCACTACTGGAATCACAAGATCGTGCTTGTGTGGGATGGCAAAGAGTATGACGAATATTCGTTGGACTTGCCACTCCATGAGTCGATTAGTATCTACGAGTCGTGGCATTGGGCCCCGCTTGAATCCAATCCAAAGCTTCATGAGAAGATCATCCATGCCGCGGGGATGGTAAGTCGTTGTGACTATTATCATCAGGATGGGCGACTGGAGTTTCGTGATGGTCACCTCAAGAGGATGCGAATGTTCGTCGAGCACTTCACTAAGCTTGATCTGGTTGCTTGGGATCGGATGATCCGGACTGCCGACAAATCTGGACCGGGTATGATTCGAGCGATTGCCGCTTTCTGTCATAACAATCCATCGGTTGAGAACAGGCCGAATGTTGGCAATCTCTTAGTTGGATTTAGTAAGGCGATGAGTGGCAAGAGTTTGACTGCCGACGAGTTGGCGACGATGATAGATGCTGCGAAAGATCCCGAGGAGAGCAAAAAGTTTCTCGGGATGTTCAGGTCTAACTCCTAGAGATAGCCCTGAGTAATATATAAAGGGTGTGCGCGGATTTTCCACGTACACCCTTTTCTTTTTCTTGGGTAATTGTAGTGGAATGAAATAGTATAATACAATGAAGTCGACAATTTACTGCGAACCATGAAATTTTTAAAAACTCTTAATCCAGAAAATGCTTCAGAAGAAGAAGTAGAATCATATGAAGTAAGAACAGCGGCTAGAGGTGTTGTTTTTGATAATGATGGAAGGGTTGCCATCCTGAATGTTTCCAAACACAACTACTATAAATTGCCTGGTGGAGGTGTCGAAGAAGGCGAAGATGTTATTGGAGCTTTAAAACGTGAATGCCAAGAAGAGCTTGGATGTAGTATTGAAATATATGGAGAAGTTGGTGAGATGATCGAGTATAGAAAGATGTTTAAGTTAAAACAAATATCACCTTGCTATCTAGCAAAAGTCATAGGCGAAAAGGGTTCTCCGGAATTTACTGAAGAAGAAATTGCTGACGAGTTTGAAATAAAATGGATTTTGCCAAAAGATGCGATGAAACTTTTTGATGCCTTAGAGACAAAAAACGATGAGGGGAAGCTTTATATAGTTCCAAGAGACAGTGCTTTTTTGATGGAGGCTATACAATTAAATAAATTATAGTGCTACTTACTAAACCGTTTTATTAATAGCTCTCAAATCGGGTATATGGATATACTCATTTTGCCTTTGTATAATCGTTCTAACATTGTTCACGATGCGGAGCAGTTAAAAATAACCTGATTTTATGTGGGTTATTTTTGTGTCCCAGCGTGACGGTGGAACTTCTTGGTGGTTAAATAGAGATATGAATTCAATTTTAATTACAGGAATAGCTGGGTCGGGAAAGTCTTCGGTTAGCCGGGAGCTGAATAAGTTAGGTTGCAAAGCATATGATTTAGAGGGATTGGAAGGTATGTTTAAGATGATTAGAAAAGATACCAGGGAAGACTTTAAAGATTATAACAATGCCGATATGGAAAAAGTAAAGAATGGTGAGTGGATTTGTGATAAAAACAAACTCGAGGAATTACTTAATAGACAAAAGGAAAATGTTGTATTTTACTGCGGAATTGCTTCCAATCACGATGAGTTGGCGCCTCTCTTTAGTAAGGTGTTTTTACTTAAGGCAAGTCCCGATACTATTCGTAAACGGCTAAGCAATCGAGAAGGAACCGACGATATGGGAGGTACGGCAGAAAGCCGCGAATGGGTTTTAAACTGGAAAGATTGGTGGGAAACTAAACAAATCGAAAGAGGAGTTGTTGTTGTTGAGGCGGACGGAACATCAATAGAAGTCGCCCATAAAATAATAGACCTTCTAAAATCCTATACATAAGAACACTCGTTTTGTTTCTAGATTATTGTTCTTAATATTTAATAAATTTACTATTATTAAAATTAAAGCCCCATCACAACTTTCTAGTGATGGGGCTTTAAGCTCGGTTTTTGAATGCCTCAATTATTATTCGTTTTTTCTTTTCTGGTTCAGGGTGAGTTTGGCTTCAAGGCAAGCTAGATCCCACTTGGATTCTTTGGATAAGATTTTATTATTACATTCGTCGCACATTGGAATAATAACTAGACCAATGTCTATGTATTCTTTTCCACATCCAAGGCATTTTTGTTTAGATATTGGAAGATCATCCCAATATTTATGACCACTCTGATAAGCCTCTTGCAGAGTTTTTTGTTTCCATCGCATATTACCTCCAGTAAATTTCTTTTTTTATTATACTAAATAGAGATTATTTTGGCAAGTTTTATTTTTTAACAAACCGAGTGCAGGTTTCTTGTTTTAGCGCGGAGGATAAGCCAAATCTTCACGAAGCGAGAGACGAGTACTGGTTCTTGGGCTGGTGAATTTGACTTTTTATAAAAATTATTTAGAACTTGAATATCTATTATTAATTTCTTAGAATATCGTTGATAGTTATTGCACAATTCAAAAAGGAGTTGCTCCGTGGAGTACAATAATGTTGCTAGGGATATTCTCTTGATTTTCTCTCAATTCAAGGTGGTTTCTATCTTTTTATATGGAAATTTGAGTGGTAAGGATGTAGATGTTTTTGTTCTGCTTGATGGGTCTATTCCATATATGAAAAGCGAAGTGAATGTCTATGATATTACAGCAATTGGAGAGGATTGGATCCCAATGCTTGTTAGATATCGAGACCCACTAGTAATTGAACCAGTGTTGGGTGGCTCGGAAATATACGGATCAATTTCTGATAGTATATTGAGCCGATTATCATCTTCATTTCCAGATCCAGATTGTCCAGATTTTCTTCGTGAATGTTCTAGCTTGTTTTTCTCTTGGGCTATGATTCATGAACGGGATGATAGGTGTTTAGTAGCTCTTGAGACGCTTAGGTTCGCTTTGAGTTATGCATTATTAGCAAAGCATTACGAAGCAAGTAGGGAAATTTGTCGATTCAGTAATCTTTTAGAGAGTAGCAGACCATTAACGTTGATTAATAATTCAATAAAAAGAGCCCGTCCCGAAGATGCTGGTAAGTTCATTAGAGAAATTGGTTTGGTATTGACGGAATTTGGAGTTTTGCTTTAATTAGATTGGAAACTCTAACAACCTATAACCATTTTTCACAAGAGGTGATATGAGCGGTTCAACTCCTCCTCCGATTGGCAGCGGTAATTCACGTGGAAATGCAGATCTTCGTGTGAATTTCGATCGGGCACATGGTGATTGGCCGGATCATGTTGACATGGTCGTACCGTTGCCAGGTTTAGGCACGGCGCACAAGATTCGTGTCGACGGTAACGGCAAAATCATATCTGATGAACTTTCATAGATAGATCAATGAGGGTTCGTCAAATATTAGCGGTAGTCATATTAACATGACTACCGTTTTTTTATGCAAAACTAAAAATCTCTAACTCAAGCCTTATTTTCCTCCGATTTAAGGAAGGTTGAGAGCGTGGAAATTAAGATTCTATTATAAAAAACCGCGATTGGGCGGTTTTTTAGTATGAATTTTAGACTTTCAATTTTTGGCTAAAAGTGAGAATATAGGGGTATAGAAAGGTAGCTTATTTGAATTTTGTGAATGCGAAAATTAAATTGGGTTGGTTCAAGGCATCCAAGAGGAGACTAGTAACGTAAAGTCACCGCCGATGGCGGGGTCTCGTTCGAAGACGGGAAAAAAGAAGAAATAATTTTATGAAAAATATTGAAGATTTAACAAAAAGAATAATAGCTTTCCGCGATGCGCGGGATTGGAAACAATTTCACAATCCAAAAGATGTCTCACTGTCTCTTGTTCTTGAGGCAGCTGAAGTGATGGAACATTTTCAGTGGAAAAGTAAGGAGGAGATGGAAAAATATATTTTGACCAATAAGGCCGAAATTGGGGAAGAACTTGCAGATGTTCTGTACTGGGTTTTGCTAATGAGTCATGATCTAAAGATTGATGTT
>JBAYGX010000108.1:0-5211 GCA_041666465.1 Candidatus Altimarinota bacterium | reverse complement strand
GATAAAAAGATTTTTTTCCATTCTTTTTTGCATAAAATTATCGGTAATAAAAACAAAGGCAGAAACAGTATTCCGGTAAATTTAACCAACAACAAAGTCCCGAAGCTCACTCCAAGCAATATCGCGGTTGTTTTGTTTTTCATTTCCAAAAACATAATCATTGCCAGTAAGAAAACCAATGTAAAAAAGGCGAATGTGCTTAAGTCCTGAAAAATCGCAAGTCTTGAGGCGAAATTCGAATAACTATCTACGGCGATCAGGGAAGCCGCCAGCAATGAAATCCATCTCGTTTGCGTTAGTTTTTTCGTTATTAAATATGTACCAAACATAACCAAAACTCCCATCAAAACTTGCGGCGCTCTAAACATCCAATCTTTCATCAAATAAAACCCACCCGGTTCGAGAAGATTATAAAATGCATGAGAAATAAAAAATCCCAGAGGCGAATGACCTGTTTGAGAAATAAAATACGCATTCCTACCGGCAACCATCCCATCAACAAGATCGTATATTGCCGCCCCCATATCGATTTCATCCCCGTTCAGATTCGCTTCTCCCAGGTTAATAACTCGAAAAACCAGTCCGAGCAAAATTACCGGTAAAAGCATCCAAATTTCCCTTTTTTCCATCTCCAGATTATCGCTCCGTACCTTGAGGATTTTATTTAAAAGAATGCCAAAAGAAAAAATCACCAACATTATAAATAATATGCCCGATAGATGTTGTACGTATATATTTTCTTTGCCCTCGATAAATATATTTATAACCCCGGCCGGATAAATCAGAAGCAAGGACATCGCAATTGCAAACACCATCTTTTCAAGACTATTCATTTTGATCTTCGCGGCAATCAACTCGATGTAAGGAAGACCAAAAGAAAGCATGAACCCCGTCCCTGCAATAATTCTTAAAACATCAAAAACATGAATTTCCGATAATCCAAACGCAATAATGCCTAAAATAAAAATCGCCCGATAAATTTTTCTAATTTTTAAAGTAAGCATTTATTTTTTCCGCAATGTACTTAATTTGTGAATCTTGCAATGTCACCGTGGAGGGCAGAGAAAGTCCGTGCTCAAACGCATCCGTACTGCCATAATATTCACCGCTGAAATAATCCGTATTTTTATAACAAGGTTGAGTATGTAACGGAGGGAAAAATCGTCTTGTCCCTATGCTGTTTGTCTTTAAATATTCAGCCAGTTTTTGAGGATCTTCAACTTTTATATTTGTAAACCACGGCACGCAATCAATATTTTCTTTGTATTCATAAAACTTCACTTTTGGCATGAGCTTTTTATATAAATCTCTCATTTCTCTTTTGCGCGCGATAATTCTTGCGAGTTTTTTCATCTGTGCGACACCAATCGCCGCATTAAGATCCGTAGTACTGAAGTTGTAACCTATCTCTTCGTGTGTAAAAATTCCTTTTATCGGTCTACCATGGTTTTTGAAAGCAAAACATTTTTGCGCCAACTCTTTTGAATCCGTCATTATTAATCCGCCTTCTCCCATTGTGATTGTCTTATTCCCATAAAACGAAAGCACTCCTATATCACCAAATGTCCCAACATGCTTACCGTTTAGCTTAACACCTACGCCTTGAGCGGCATCTTCAATCACGAAAAGACCTTTTTCTTTTGCCAGATCCATTATTTCTCCCATTAAGACCGCGTTGCCATAAAGATGAGCCGGCATTATGGCCTTTGTTTTATTCGTAAGTTTTTTCTCGACAAATTCTTTCGTAATCCCAAGAGAATCCTTGTCCACATCGCAAAAAACCGGTTTGGCTCCTGCCAAAATCACCGCATTTGCCGTTGCAACAAATGTTAAATCCGGAACTATCACTTCATCTCCTTCTTTAATCCCAAGCGAATGAAGTGCCGCAAAAAGTGCCATCGTGCCATTGGCATATGCAACCGTATATTTAGCACCGGTATATTCGGAAAATAATTTTTCCAACTCTTCCGTTTTCTTGTTTTCCGTTATAAATGTTGATTTTATAACTTCTTCCAGTTCACGGAGTTCGGCTTCGTCTATCCAGGGTTCAATTTGAGGGATGAATTTTATCGAGGAGTTTTCTGCCATTGAAAAATGTTTTTATTGCAGCGTAAGTATAAACGAAAATATATTTCGAGAAATAGGTTTTGCTTTCACCGCTTCTTCTTCTCCCGTAGATCACAGGAAATTCTATTAGGGATGCTTTTTTTAATCTAAATGCATAAATGAGCCTTATGCAAAATTCGCCATATCCTTTAAATATCTCTTTTAGAAGCAGTTTATCCAGCAGACTTTTTTTGAATAAGACATATCCACCGGTATTGTCCGTTGTACTCACCCCCAACAAAACTCCGACGAATTTATTAAACAATTTACTGCCCATCCATCTGCTTTCCGCCATTTCCATCCCTCCACCCCAAATATATCTCGAACCGTTTACGACATCATAGTTTCTGCCCAACTCCAGCATTAAACCAATATGTACCGGATCATGGTTGAAATCAGTATCCATTAATAATATTTTTTCACCATTCGCATTCTCTATCCCATGCAAAATCGCCGTTGCCAATCCGCGTCCTTTTCTTAAAAGGATTTTTACATTTTCGTCATTCTTGAAATGCTCTATTAAAACTTCTCCTGTTTTGTCCTTACTGTCGTCTACGATTATAATTTCATATTGTATCCCGCCTGGTATATTTTTTATCACTTCTTTCACGAAATCCACGATATGTTCCTCTTCGTTGAAAGTCGGCAGTATGATTGATAATTGCATTTGTATTATATTTTAACCTAGTACGATTTGTATATTAGCTTATTTTGGCTTGTAAAAAAATAATTATCGAGTAAACTTTTTTTAGTTTCAAAAATCATCAAGAGTGGTGGAGGGATTCGGCCCTATGAAACCACAGCAACCGCTTAAAACCTGCCTTGGCTTAAGAAAGGTGCTAAATCCGAGCACATCAAATGATGTGAACGATGTCCAAAAGGCGAACGAAAAAGGACATCTTACAAATACAGAGATGTTTTTTAAAAGAAAATTTTTAACTCATAATAAAATGGCTACAACTCTCTTCACTTCGGAATCGGTTACGGAAGGCCATCCCGATAAGGTCGCCGATCAGATTTCCGATGCGGTTTTGGACGCACTTATCGCCCAAGACCCAAAAAGCCGCGTTGCGTGCGAAGTTCTTGTTACAACAGGACTCGTATTACTTGCCGGCGAAATTACAACAAACGGTTATGCTGACATCCCTGGTATAGCTCGTCAAACGATCAAGGAAATCGGCTATGATGATGCTTCTTACGGCTTCGACTACAAAGCTTGCAGCGTACTCACCGCGATAGACGAACAAAGTCCTGATATCGCAATGGGTGTTGATACGGGAGGAGCAGGTGACCAAGGTATGATGTTCGGTTTCGCAGTAAACGAAACACCGGAGCTTATGCCGATGCCTATCATGATGGCTCACAAATTGGTTCTCAAATTGGCGGAAGTGAGAAAGGCGAAAGGCTTATCTTATTTAAGACCTGACGGGAAAAGCCAAGTTACTGTCGAATACGAAAACGGGAAACCGAAGAGAATTCATACTGTTGTCGTTTCGACGCAACATGGACCTGAAGCAAAGCATGAACGAATTAAGGCTGATGTGATTGAACAAATCATCAAACCAGTTTGCGGAAGTTTGGTTGATGATAAAACCATTTTTCATATCAACCCAACAGGTATGTTTATCATAGGAGGGCCTCCGGGAGACTCTGGATTAACAGGTAGAAAAATCATCGTTGATACATATGGCGGAATGGGTAGACACGGAGGAGGTTGTTTCTCCGGAAAGGATCCTACAAAAGTCGACAGAAGTGCGGCCTACGCATGCAGGCATGTTGCAAAAAACATTGTCGCCGCAGGATTGGCTGATAAGTGCGAGGTGCAGATTTCTTACGCTATCGGCGTTCGCGAACCTTTGAGTATCTTTGTTGAAACTTTTGGAACAGGGAGAATTTCGGACGAGAAAATCGTTCAATTAATTCGGGATAAATTCGACCTGACACCGGGTGGGATTATTGAGCGATACAAATTACGAAACCCGATTTTCAAGAAAACCGCCGCTTATGGACATTTCGGAAGAAATCTTCCGGAATTCACATGGGAGAATTTGGATATGGTGGATGTGCTGAAGGGGAGCTTGTAGGTTGTAGCTTATAGATTGAAGATAATAAGACTTAAGTCTTATGTTTCTGTGTGTTATATTCTTCGTGCTTTTAAGAATTTACGCAATATGAAAAATCAATGCCGTATATGTGGAAGGTCTAAAGGTACATTTCTTTTAGAGAAAACCCGTGGAACATTTAAGTCTGCATGGGTTCTATGTGCACACTGCAAGAGCGCACATATTGATCCTTATCCGACAGAGGAAGAACTTATGAATTATTACAATTCGAGTTATACAGAAATGGATCTTTCCGGTGGGATGGATACGGGTGTTAATCATAAGCTTCGCTTTTCCGAAGGATACAGATTAAATGTATTCCGTGAATATTCTTATTCGCTGGCTGATGTAGGATGCGAACCTAGCAAGCTTATGAAATCAGGCGACATACTAGATTACGGATGTGCAAATGGTGTTTTTTTGGATTTTTTATCGGCAGAAGGTGTTCCCAAAGAAAAGCTTCATGGTTTTGATGTTGGTACCGACATGATTTCTATTGCCAGCAAAAAAGGTTATAAATGTACAACCAATACCAAGGAGTTGCTTAATGGGAAATATAGTTTAATAACTCTTTGGGATGTTCTTGAACATGTGCTTTATCCAAAAGAAGTTGTTAAGCATATTAAATCTTTATTGAAAAAAAATGGAGATGTTGTTATCCAAACGCCGCGTTTTGACGAACTGGCAATCCTCTTGAAGGAAGCTTTTGCGCATTATCTCGCGGTGGAGCATTTGCATTTGTTTTCTCGAAATGCATTACTCACCCTTTTTGAAAACGAGGGATTTGAGTGTATAGCGCAATCTTCTTTTGGAGCTAATGCTTATAAGAAATATGTTCCCGAACCATATAAAACGGCGTATGATAGGTTGGCTAAAAAATATGATTTTGGCGCAACCCAAGTACTTCATTTTAGGTTAACAAATTAATTACGCAATTCTCTGCGCTTTATTTTTAATTTGGATTTTATGGGGTTTGTTTGCAGGAACAATTGTGATATATGCG
>JBAYGX010000107.1:0-5274 GCA_041666465.1 Candidatus Altimarinota bacterium | reverse complement strand
TTTTTAATAAAAATAAAAAATGGAAAATCTCAATTCAGTTCCTGGTGTCGGTGCGCAAGTTCCTAAGAAATCAAAAAGACAAATGATTCTTGGAGCGATTGTTGCATCTTTGCTTGTTGTTGCAATTGTATTTGGCGCAACGACAAACTTTTTTGGTGCCGTTAAGAAGGTTGCGACCAATGCTGTTTCTGTCGGATTGGCTTCTTCGCCTGTATCGGATACTGTTGCCGGTGGAGATACTAATGTCCCATTGGTTGGGTTTACTTTTACTGCCGGTTCGATCGGACCTGTTACTTTAAATAGTCTTGCTCTTACGGGTTTTATTGATGACGAAGGAGCCGGTTCGAGTTACGAGAAAGGGACTTCTACCGATTATTCAGGATCCCTTCCTGTTGGAAGTGTTATTACCAGTATTTGGGCTCAGGATGGTTTAGGTACTGTACTTGGAAGTGCAGGTACTTTTGATAGTACGGGTAAGGTTACCTTGAGCGGATTAAGTCTTTTAATAGCAAAAAGTTCCACTCAAACAGTTACTATATATGGGAATATAAGTTCCTCTGCCGGTTATAATAGTGTTGCCGATCGTGTTGCGGTTGATATTCTTGCCAATAAAGATGTTGGTGCAACTACCGCTGTTGGTAGTATTGCTGCGGCGACATTGAATACGCATAATATGACTGGTTCAACACCGGCTGTTTATGTTGAGATTCCGGTTGTTGTTGCTACAGCTACGATTTTTTCTATAGATGATGTTTGTAGTGATTATGAAGTTTATAGCGCAGACAATACTTTCTGTTTCGATAATAATTGTACTTATGATTCAGAAGGAAATACTTATTGTGTTTCGGAGTATTGTGATGATACTACGCCGTATATCAACGGTGATTATTTATATTGTGATACTGATACTTGTTATTACGATTTAGAGAATCCAGGTGAATACGATACCAGTGGATATGCTTCAGGTTGTAAGTATGCGGATTATGAATTTTGGAGTGGTTATTGTACGAAGTATTCGTTTGTAGCCGATGATGAAATATACTGCTTAAATGATGATGTGACTTATTACGCCGATGGTACTTCGACTACTAATCCGGATTGGTTTCCTGCTGATGGATGTAGCGATTATTATGTTAGTTCTGCAATAGGTGGCCTACATTATTTTTGTCAAAATGATGGATGTAGTTATTATCCAGATGGTACCTCGAGTTGTCTTTCGGTAGAGTGGATTTCTGATTACTGTACTGATTATGTTTTATATGCTGAATGGTTAGACTACGGCTATTGTAATAGCGATGGATGTACTTATTATTCAAATGGTACAAATTCTTGTACTCCGACTCCTAGTTCAGGCTCAGGTTCTTCAGGTAGCGGTTCGTGATAGATTTTAAAAAATAAAAACAAAAGAGAAGAGCTTGCGACAAAAATTGCGGGCTCTTTTTTATAAATACTGACTTGCCCTACTATCCAGCGAAATAATTTTCTCTGCCATTCTTGCCATTTTCTTAATCTTAAGCATGGTCACCGGTAGTGCGTAATCTTGGAATGGCAAGTCGCATGGTGGAGGGAATGGTAGTTTGAAAATTATGAGTGTTTTTACCTCCGGCCTTATTGTTTTCCAGAAATCATATGTGCCGATTAGGACTGTCGTTTCTTTTGAGTTTTCGTAAGTCAGTTCGATTTTCCCAAGTCCTCCCGAGATGTCTTGTGCCAGGGCCGTAAGGCCCTTTTCTTTCAAGTCGAGTGCCAAATGTGAATGGAGTTGTTCTGCGGCTTTTTTTGAATTCGTAAGGATGAAAACAGGCTTTTCAAGTGTTGGCAATTCGTGTGCGAGTTTTTGTGCCGCCTTAGTTGTGAACTCTTCTGATTTCGGGTTTGGCATATCGTTTATCGTTTCAATATACGGTTCTGTTTCGTTTTGAATTTCGACTGTTATATCGAGTGGTAGATTGAGTAATGCTTTTAGGAATTTTCCCTGCGGGCGTTCTTTTTTGAATGTAATTGCTTGTGAAACGAGCGTTAATTTTTTTGGAAACGGCCAGATTTTTTGAGATAAAATTTCCCCAATGTTTTTTGGAGTAATTGTCATAATCGGCTCGTTGTTTTGCGTCATGACGAGTTCGATTTCAGTTTTTTGCCACTTAGTCATGAACTCCAAAAGTGCTTTTTCTTCGGAGTCGGGGAGTGGCGTGATTAAATCTGTTATTTTTACAATCATGTCTGCGCATTTTGCCCACTCTTGAGTGCTTGCGATTTGTTCGTCTATCTTGAGGCCGTAGTACTCGGCGTATTTTTCGTAAACTATTCCCAAATATCCCATTAGCATCGTAATTTTGTCTAGAATTTCTTGCGGAAGGTCCGAATTTGCAAATCTTTTTTCTGAATAAATTGCGGTTAGAGATTTTTTTGCGCTTGCATGGAATTCATCGATTTCATTTATAATTAAATGAGTGTCCTTAAGAAGTTTCTCGTTCTTCAGGCTGATGCGCGCCAGTGTGAAATGATCGAGTAGGATTACTTGGTTTTCAGACAGTTGTTTTAGGATTTCTTTTGGAAATTTTTTGTGCGCGTAATCGAACCAAAGATTTTTTATATTTTGAGCAAGATGCAAGTCCTTTCGTGATATTGTTTCTTTTCCTCCGAGAGAGAGAATTTTTAGTGCGAAAGTCGTTTCTTCGCTTGTCAGTTCCGATTTTTCAAGAAGTATCGCGAAGAGATCTTTATCTAGATATTGATTTGGACTTAATAGTTGGAAGTTGTCTTCGGGTTCCGGCAATTCAGGTGTCGAGATTATTGTTTTAAGTTCGGGATTTTGAGGGATAAGATCTTTTAGAGTGCACGAAGTTTCTATTAAAGCCCTGTCCGATGTTTGGCTTATTGGGTTTGTGTTAAGTTTTCTTGCTAGTGGTTCTTTTTTTTGTAAATCGATTTTCTTGAAATTTCTGGAAGTAAAAAGAAGAACATCTTTCCACGGTGTTTCTGATTTTTCGAGTATCTCCGTGATTTTTTTGTGATCTATGTCCTGCGAAAAATAAATATCCATAAGTTTAAATATCGCTTCGACATTTACGGCTACATCTTTGAGTGCTCGATGCTTTCCATACTCTTTTATGCCCAGCTTTTTCCCAATAACTTCAAGGCTGTAAGATTTTTCTTTTGGAAAAGTTATGTGTGCGATATCCATTGAGTCCAGCCGATGATTTTTTAACTCAAAACCATTCGTGTTCAAAAATCCCAAGTCGAAACTTATATTATGTCCCATGATTGGTATGTCGCCTATGAATTCAATGATTTTTTCTTTTATGTCTGCAAGGCGTGGTGCGTCTTTCAGATCCTCGTCTTTTATACCTGTTAAGTTCGTGACGAATTTTGGGAGTGTTACGCCCGGGGATATGAATGATTCAAAAGTTTTTTCTATTTCGCGCGTTTCGAGATTCACCAAAGCGATACCGATTTCGATTATTTTGTCTCGATCGGGGTTTAAGCCGGTGGTTTCGATGTCGAGGCAGATGATGTGGGACGAATTGTGAATCACGAATTGCGAATTACGAATAAAATACGGGGATATTATCTCCTTTTTTGTCGCGATACGATAGTTGATAATTCCTATATCGTCGGTGTTGCTTTTATTTCCTCGATCAGATTAATCAGATTAATTACGATTTTGCAGGCTTCCGCGCGAGTGATGTTATTCCCTGGGGCAAATGATGTGCTTGAATATCCGGAGACAATGCCGCCTGTATAAGCTTTCATTACATATTCGTAATACCAATCGTTTGAAGAAACATCGGTGAATGTATTTTCCCAGTCCGTTTCGGTTCCGAGGAATTTTTCAGATCCATCCAATTCTTCAATTTTTGAGCCGTTCAGAAGTATTTTTAAAGCTTCCGCTCGATTTATATAATTTCCCGGTTTGAATGTTCCATCGGTATATCCGCTCAAAATACCTTCTTCATATGCGGAAGTGATGTAATCTTCGTACCAAGCTCCAGCTTCCACATCCGAGAATTTGTTTTCATATGATCCAATTTCATATTCGAATGCGCCGAGTGCAATTTTTGTTATTTCCGCTCTTGTTATGTAGTTGTTCGGACCGAATGTGCCATCACTATATCCGCCGACAACACCTTGTCCGGCAAGTTCGGTTATATAATCTTCTCCCCAGTGACCGCTTATATCCGAGAATGTTATTTCCGTTTCCGAATTCACTTCTTCTTCCGTATCTTCTTCGACTTCTCCGACTTCTCCAAATTCTTCTACTATAACTTTTACCGATTCACTCATCATCCCCAGTTCGTTTGCGGCTGAAATATAAAATGTATTTTGTTTGTTTTGCTCCAGTTCGACTTCGATTGCGAATGTGCCGTCAGAAAGTACTTCTCCTTCTGTCGTGTCAGATCCGGTAATGATTATTGTGGAGTTTTCTTGTGCGGTTCCGGTTATGGTGATTATATCGGAATCCACTGGTGATGTTACTTCGTTTACGGTTGGGATTTCAGGGGCTGAATGACTTATCCCACTTGAAGCTTCATACTCTTGAGTAGCTTCAACTCCCTCAACTATTTCAACGGTTACCGGAGTGGATGGGTTCCCGTCCTCTCCAACTGCGACTACTGAGTATGTATTGTTTGATTCCTGTATTAAGGTTATGGTTTTCGACCATGCACCGGTTTCGTCAGCATATGTTGGGGAAAGTTCATAAGGACCACCGGTTACTATTATTTGTGCATTAGGTTCCGAAGTACCGGTTAATGTGATTTTCTCCGCATCTACCGGAGATGGTGGAGTGTCGATAATCGGTGATGTTGTTGCTGTTGCTGCTGTTCCGAATGTGATTATTGTTGTGATTATAATGCCGGCAATTATTGTTGTTATTGCCGTTGGGATGAGAATTTTTTTGTTCATGTGGGGAGGGGTTAGGAGGTATGAAGAGAGGACTTAGGAACTAGTAAGCTAGTGAAGAAGTGAAGAGGGGGAAAAGAGGAGAAAGATGAGGAAGAGAAGAAAAAGAAGAAGAGAGGTCGCTTTGCGACTGTTATAGTAATTTTATGAATTTATCGAATAAAAATGATGTATCGACAGGACCCGGAGTTGATTCGGGATGGAACTGGACGGAGAAAAACGGTTTTGATTTATGCTTAATTCCTTCAATCGTTTTGTCGTTCTGATTTATGAACCAAACTTTCCAATCTTTTGGTAAAGTTTTTGGATCAATTGCATATCCGTGATTTTGGCTCGTTATGTAACAGCGATTTGTTTCCAAGTCGGTACATG
>JBAYGX010000106.1:0-5303 GCA_041666465.1 Candidatus Altimarinota bacterium | reverse complement strand
TACAACATGTCCAGACCTCATTCTGCTCTAAAGGAAGGCAAAAGATGTCTAACCCCTTGCGAAATCATAAAAAGATTCTATTAACGAAAAGTGTATACAACCCGTGAAAAAATAACACGGGACGGCGTAACTAGTAGGAACGATTTTTATCTCCCTCGATTCCCCTTCTTTATAGACATCTTATTGCTATTGAATGCCACTCCTCGTCCGCTCATAAATCTTCCCATGTTGCGTGGAGGTGGTGGTTGTCTCCCTTTACCCATTTTCGAGATTTCTCCTTTAGGTCCAAGACCATCTGTATTCGCCATAATATTTTTGATTAAACTATTAATTAATAAGAATATATATTCGGAATGCCATTCAGTAAAGTTTTACTTGTGATTTTTCAATTTGTGAAGAGACGGTTATATGTTTATATTAGACATATTCCACCTAACAATTACTACCAATGGCTCAAACACCTGATAGTCGCATTGAAGCTTTGGAAAAGAGAGTTTCCAGAATAGAAAGCCTTATGAAAAACACCTTACCCGTGGCGCCTATTGCAGTTGAGAAAAAAGAAGTCATATCCGAGAAACCGTTAGTGGAAGAGAGTTCCAAGCCGACATGGATAGCGGATTTGTTTAATTGGGTGAGGGAAGATTGGCTTATGAAACTCGGGGCGTTTTTATTGATTTTGGCATTGGGATGGTTTGTGACTTACGCATTTGCGAATGACTGGATTGGACCTGTTGGGCGTATAACATTGGGGATTGTTGCCGGAGCGGGGATGCTTGGTTTCGGTTATTATTTTATGTCTAAAAAAAGAGTGCCTGGAGAAGTTTTTGTTGTTACTGGTATGGTGATGATAATTCTTACAACTTTCGCAGGTAAAATGTTTTATGAATTTTTTACGCCTGCGGCGGCGTTGGGGATTATGGCTTTGGTTATAGCTTTGGTTTCGGGGATGGCAGTTGTTAAGAAGTCGAAGAGTTTAGCTATTTTGGGGTTGGTTGCAGGTTCTTTTGTCCCTATGCTTGTTGGAGATATTGATGATAATCCGGTTTTGTACCTCTCTTATATTTTTGCCGTTGATTTGGGTATGCTTTTGGTTGTGTCCATGACCGGTTGGAGAGTTCTTGTGCTTTTGTCTTTTATTATGACAGCGATTTATAATAGTTTTATTTTTGAAAGTTATGGGTATCAAGAGGGGCAAATGATGATATGGCTTTTCATGGGAATTGCTTATGCACTTTTCTTGATTTCGAATGTTGCAGCTATTCTTAAAAACAAAAAAGCTGTTTTTTCGGATCTTTGTGTCGCAGGATTGAATTCTTTAGTGATATTAGGTTGGGTAATCGCGTATGTGCCGGATGAATGGCAAAGCATGATATTGAGCGGTCTTGCGCTTATATCCGTTGTGAGTATTTATCTTTTATTTAAAAAATCCGAACTGCCAAAAAAGTCCGTTGTTTATATTTACTTGGCGATGGCTATGCTTTTTATAGGTGGAGCGACAGCCGTTGAACTTCAGGGGCAAGTTTTGACTATAGCCTTTTCCATTGAAGTGTTCTTGGCGGTTTTGATTTCGGTTTTTGTTTTCCGTGATATCAGAATTGCCAGAGGGGTGGCTTTCTTACAGGTTATCCCGGTCTTGATGCTTTTCGGGAATGGAAGTTTCGACAGCTGGAATTGGGCTTATGGGACACCACTTTTGAATGAGAACTTTTTTGCGATTTTGATATCGATTTTATCTTTAAGTGGAACAGCTTTTTGTCTTAATAAAATGAAGGGTAAATTGGAGGGAATTATTTGCTTCGTTCTTGCCTCATTTTTCGCGGTTATGCTCTTGTGGTTATCGATGCATAATGTGTTTGAATCAGAAAGCGTTGCCAGTGGGGTGGCGTTGGTACTACTTACGATTGTCGGTATAGGGCTGTCCTTCTATTCGTTGATTAAGCAGAAAAAAGGATTGCAGATTGCCGGTAGTGTATTGCTTGGTGGAGTTGTTTTGCATTTGTTATTTATTGATATTTGGGACATGCCAATGAGCGGTAAAATTGTTACTTTCGTTCTAATCGGTTTACTTCTCGTCACCACGGCATTTTTTAATAAAAAATTATCCAATAAAAACAAATCAAATGAAAAAAACAATTAGTTCTTTTGTAGTTTTTGCTCTTTTGTCACAAGGTATTTGTTTCGCGGCGGAAGAGAATTTGAATGTCTTCAAAACCGTTTACGAACCGGTTATGCAGGATATGAATTTGCCTACGGTCGTTCAAGTTGAGCTTCCGAACTTGCAAAATTTTGATGTTGCGATTCTGGAAAAAGAGTCCATGGAGGCACAGCCTTGGGATAGTATATTGGATGTTGAATATGAAGAAATTAATTATGCGGTAACAGATAATTCTGTTGTTACCGGCGATTTTGCAAATCTTTTTGATAATGATTATGAGACAACTGTCGAATTTGATCTTGATAGTGATGGGGGAATGGCCTTTTTTACGATAAATGCAGGTGAAGAACTGACTTCTGATGGTTTCCAGATTGCTTTGGATGATTATGTTTCACTTCCTTATAATGTCTCGTTGGAAGCGGAAGTTGATGGTGATTGGAAAACAATAATTGCTGAAACGGAGCTTGATTCAACTCATGTTAATTTCCCTTCAACGACAGCTCAAAATTGGAAAGTGACTTTTTGGCATTCTCAACCTTTTAGACTTCGCGAGTTTAAATTTAATTCCGATAATATTGTATCCGCTTCTTCCGAAAAAATCGTGTGGCTTGCCAGACCGGGTGAGAGTTATCTTATTTACGCAGATGCTCAGGCAAAGTCGGGTATTTATGTGTCCGAAAGTCCTGATCTCTTGAGTCAACTTGAAGATGTATTGGTGTTGGAATTGGGGAATTCACAGAATAATTTGTCATATAAAGACCCTGATTACGATGCGGATGGAGTGCCTGATATAAATGATAATTGTGTTTATGTCGCAAATGCCAATCAGGAAGATCTTGATAGCGATAAACTTGGAGACGCTTGCGAGGATCACGATCGTGATGATGTTATCGATTCACAGGACAACTGCCCGTCTTATTCCAATTCAAATCAGGCAGATAATGATGGCGATGGAATAGGGGATGCTTGTGATGATGAGGAAAGTCGTGTCACGGAAAAATTACCATGGTTACCATGGGCCGCGATGGGGTTTGCAGTTGTTGTTGTAGGATTGATTTTCTGGAAGATGATGAAGGATAGAAATTAGTAGCAACTATCAACTGTAATTCCCAACCACAGGCAACCCTTGCAGAAAACTGCTGGAATGTTGACCGTGAAAAGCTGAACTCAGATCTTTACCGGCTTCATAGCCATAATGTTGGCCGTTTATAAAAACATTAGACACATCATAAACAACTCCGTCCACAGCTATATAAGCCGGATTTCCGTTCGAACCGTTGTAGGTTGAAAGAGTTGTTGAGGTAAAAGTATTGGCGGCAGATGCAGGTTCTACTGGCGTAGGTTCAATTGGCGACGGTTCTATGGGAGCTGGTGTCACAGGTACGGGCGTTGGTTCGGCAACTGTCACCGTGGTTTCAGGAATCGTTGTCGTCGCAACTATTTCTATAGCATCAGTTGATGGAGTTGATTGTTGTAAATCAACTTCTTGATTTGAAAAATGCGAATAGCCGAAGAATACGATGATGGCTAAACAAACGGCTGACAGTCCAAGTTTTTTAATCATGAGTTTGTTGGTTATGAAATTTGCCATGAGTTTGATATTTGCATATGTTTACTTAATGAAATTATTATGAAAAATTCATGAAAGCGCCTACAATAAAATTACTATTTCTTAAGTTTTTCATATGGGAATTGACTACGCCTTTCTCGGGATCGGTATCATCATCGGATCATGGTTGATACAAATGATTCAGACTTTCCGTGTCGGGAAAGCTATGTCTCCGGTTTTTGCTATTTTGCAGTTTATTGGTATAGCACTTCTTGCTGTTAACGGTGCCATTATAGGTACCGGTATGACGACTTTTGATTATGTGAACGGAATAAGCGCTATTTGTGCATTAGTCATGTTCGGGATATTGATTCGGAAAAAATAACCAATACAAAATGAGAAAACTTTTACTATTAATTCTGGCTCTTTTCGCGATTTCCGGTTGTGCAGTATCTCAATCTGAAAATCAAGACATCACAGTCTCGCAACCTCAATCGAACGCTACAATCTCAAGCCCTCTTACAGTTGAAGGTGAGGCAAAAGGCACTTGGTTTTTTGAAGCTTCGTTTCCTGCCAAGCTAATCGATTCAAACGGTACTGTTATAGCGCAAGATCTTATGCAAGCCAAAAGTGATTGGCAGACGGAGGACTTGGTTGAGTTCGAAGGTACGATTGAATTTACGACAGATGCTACCGAAGGGGAGTTGGTTTTGCAAAAAGACAATCCGTCCGGCTTGCCTGAAAACGATGCCGAGATTAGGATTCCGGTGAAATTTTCAAAATAAAAAATGCTTAAGAAATTAATTCTTGAAGGTCAAATCCCGTACTTCAAGCAAATAAGAAAAATCCTACTGCTGCTTGCGATAATAACACCTCTTTCCGTGTTTTTTTACCCAAAGGAGGAAGCGCTTTTTGCGCAAATAGGATGGGATATGCTTATTGGAGTAATGTTGATTCGTCCTATCGCCGATATAATACCGAAGATCAAGTTGTTTAGAACCCTTGTACTTTTAAGAAAAGAGTTTGGTATTGCGGCATGTCTTTTTATAATTGCACATTTCGTTGGATTTCTGATGATGCAAGATCAGTCAATCTTAAGTGCTATAACAAATCCAGATTATTGGGGTTTTTATAATGTTTGCGGATGGGGGACATGGGGGCTGGCTTTCGCGATGCCGGTTTTATTGACATCGAATATTTTTTCAATAATCACACTTAAGAAGTGGTGGAAATATATTCAAAAACTGGCATATCCATTCTTCATACTCGGTGGCGTTCATGTTGTTATGATTGAAGGGGGAGAAGGGCTTTGGCCAATTATTGTTGTGGCGGTTTTGTGGATTGCGGCATGGATTAAAAAAGCGAGTAAGACTCCAGTCAGATCTTCAGATGAAAAGACCCCGGTTTTTCCGCATATCTGTTAAATTAATTCAAGAAATCGATGCGCAAAGATAAACGATAAGAGCTGGGGGTCTGTTTCGTGTAAGAAATCGTAGCGTTGTATACACTTTTCAGCGTGACAATAATTTAGCGAATAAGGCAAGAAACTTTGGATAAAATGTGGTTGAAAAGATCACATAAACCAAAGTTTCTATGCAT
>JBAYGX010000105.1:0-5419 GCA_041666465.1 Candidatus Altimarinota bacterium | reverse complement strand
CACCTTTGTAGCCTGAATATTTTTTGCAAAATCCACAATATCCGGAATGCTTTCGGAAATCTGTTTACCTTCACCAAGACAACTTAGCGCACCAGAATAGGCGAGAGCCTCCATCGTTTTCTTATTCAACAATTTAACCGGAACTCTTTCAGCAAAATCCTCAATAGACTTAAAAGCACCGCCTGCCTGACGAATATCAATAATCGTACGAGCGGCATTTTCACCGAAACCTTTTATCGCCCCAAGTCCGAACCTTATAGTCGCATCATCCACAACTGTGAAATTCGCGCGCGACTCGTTAATATCGGGAGGCAAAACCTTAATCCCCATCTCTTCACATTCCGTAATTTCAATCACAACTCGTTCGGTGTTATCCGAATCGCCAGTAAGCAAAGCGGCCATAAAAGCGGCAGGGTAGTGCGCCTTCACATAAGCTGTCTGGTAAGCGATAAGCGAGTAACAAGCCGAATGAGATTTATTGAAACCATATCCGCCAAAAGGTTCGATAACATTTTCGAAAACATCGATCGCGAGTTTCTCCGTATGACCTTGATTAACGGCACCGCTAATAAATTTCGCCCTCATCTCTTTCACGATTTTCGGATCTTTTTTTGCAATACCTTTTAGAAGTAAATAAGCCTCGCCAAGTTCAAGTCCGGCAAAAATCTGCGACAAGGTCATGACCTGCTCTTGAAAAACAGCAACTCCATAAGTCTCTTTCAAAACAGGCTCAAGCGACGCATGAAGATATTTGATTTTGCTCGCATTATGCTTGCCTTTAATATAATTGGGAATCCATTCCATCGGTCCCGGTCTATAAAGAGCGTTCATTGCGATAAGATCACCGATTTGAGTCGGTTTAAGGTCTTTTAAATACCTTTTCATCCCTCCCGATTCGAATTGGAATACGCCTGTCGTTCTACCTTCCGCCATGAGCTTGAACGACGCCTCGTCATCAAGCGGAATAGTCTTCAGGTCAACAGTAATTTCCTTGGTTCTTTTCACAATTCCAAGCGCGGTCTGCAAAATCGTCAGGTTTTTTAGCCCAAGAAAATCCATTTTAAGCAAACCAAGATCTGCAATCGGTTTCATCGAGTATTGGGTGACAATACCTTCTTTATCACCGGCCGCTTTCTGAAGCGGCGTGTATTCGGTAAGAGGCGCATCGGAAATGACAACCGCGCAAGCATGAGTGCCGGCATGTCTAATCGTACCCTCTATCTTAATTGCAGTATCGAGCACATGTTTTACCATCTCTTCGTTTTCATAAGCCTTTTTGAGTTCGGGATCATTTTTAATGGAAAGTTTGAGCGAGGCATGTTTGCCAAGAACCGGAGGCGGAATCATTTTTGCGATTCTATCAATATCCGCATAAGGATGCCCGAGAGCACGCCCTACATCTCGTACGGCCGCCTTGGCCGCCATTGTTCCGAAAGTAATGATTTGCGCCACATTCGCCTCACCGTATTTCTTAATTACATATTGAAGCACCTCTTCACGCCTATTGTCAGCGAAATCGATATCAATATCCGGCATGCTGACACGAGCCGGATTTAAGAAGCGCTCAAAAAGTAAATTATAAGCCAGCGGATCAAGCTCTGTTATTTCCAAACAGTAAGAGATGATGGAACCTGCCGCAGAACCTCTTCCGGGCCCTACGACAATTCCTTGAGATTTTGCGTAACTGACGAAATCGTGAACTATTAAAAAGTAAGTTGAAAAACCCAACTTGCTGATTATGCCAATCTCGTATTCAAGCCTTTCTTGAGCCTTTTTCGGCACCGGATTGCCATACCTTTTTTTAAGTCCTTCATCGCACATTTCGCGCAAGAACTGATCCGGATTTTTTCCTCCTGGAGTCTTGAAAGAAGGGATTTTATTATCACCAAATTTAAGATCGAGGTTGCACATATCCGAAATCGCAAGTGTGTTCTTCATACAATCTTCGGAATATTTATCAAAATATTTCTTCATCTTGGCCGGATCACGCATAGAGAAATCACCGTTATATTTCATACGGGTTTCATCATTCACAGTCGTTTGAGTCTGAATACATAGAAGAATGTCGTGCGCATAAGAGTCCTCCGGCCTGGCATAATGACAGTCATTAGTGGCAACAAGAGGCGCGCCCGTCTCTTTTGATAACATGGGCATCAAATCATTAACAATCGTCCATTCTTCGATTTGCGGATGATTTTGCATCTCGAGGAAAAAAGAATCTTTGCCAAAAATTTTCTGAAATTTCTTAATCAGTTCACGCGCCTTCATATTATCTCCGGCAAGCAGAGCCTTCGGCACATCACCGCTTATACAAGCCGTCGTAGCGATTAGCCCCTCGCCATACTGCTCGAGCATATTGAAATCAATTCGAGGTTTATAATAAAAACCTTTCAAGTGGGCGAGTGTCATGAGTTGCATAAGGTTTTTATAACCTTTTTCATTCTTCGCCAAAAGCACCAAGTGGCTATATCGCGCATTGTTATCTTTCACTCCAACATCATTCGTAATATAAGCCTCACATCCGATAATCGGCTTGATTCCTGCCGCCTTAAATTTCTGATAAAACTCAATCGCCCCATACATAACCCCATGATCTGTAATTGCCATCGCCGGAAGCGAAAACTCCTTACAAAGAGCAAGGTACTCATCAACTTTAGCGAGCCCGTCGAGAAGGCTGTAATGGGTGTGATTGTGGAGATGGACGAAGGTCATCAGCGCAAGGTGTTATTTCTTGTAAGTGTCGAGATTAGCCGCAAGCCAGTCGTTAACCCACGCGAAAAATTCACCAACAATAGGGATATTAACGAGGATATGTCCCAGAATATAAGCAATTATGGTGACAAGAACCGCAGCTCCGATAACGAACCCAAGTCCATAAGCGGTACCCGCAAGGAAGTTACTGAAAAAGATTTTCCATGGTGACGAATAATACCGAACGAAATCGGTAAGTGTTGAAAATTTCCCGAGGTCAAACTTGACATTAACGGGAGTCATATTTTCTGTTTTTATTTTTTTCTTTTTAAACATTTGGTGGGATTATTGGATCAAATTAAAAGTAACATTTTGATTTCCGTTTGACTAGATTAAAACTTAAAAATAATATGCCCAACGCAAGAAGGTCTGTCACATGACAGACCTAAAGTGTTTGAAAACATGCTGCGGTGGTGAAATGGTATACACGCTGGTCTTAGGAACCAGTGGGGAAACCCGTGAGAGTTCGAGTCTCTCCCGCAGCACCATAATAAGTGCGAGAAATCCGTTCCGAAGCGTTAGGAAGGCGAGTTCCATCGAGCCTTCCGTGAGCGAAGGACGCCGAATGGAAAATTCTGATATTCTGTTCGGAAGAACAGACTTCAAATTTTCCAATGAGGCGAGGATTTCCCTCTTGAAGTAGAAAGTAAGATGAAATAGGCAACAGTGATGATAGATAACTTATTTCGCAAAAAAATCGAGCCAGCCCCTATTGAACGAAAAGCAATGAGGAAGTATGGCACAAAGTAAAATGGAAATTGTTTGAGTTATTTTATCATTTATTATATGTTAAAAATCAGATTATTTAACACTCAATCTTCAATGTCTCTTTCGTATAGTGACATACATGTAGTAAATGCAGTTAACGAATTAAATGAAACAATCAAAAGCACAAATAAAGAAACTAGTTCTCAAAATAAGATTATGATTAGACTTACAATATCAATCGTAATATTAACCATAGTAATGGTGATACCAATTATTCATAACGCAATAGCATATATTCAGATACAATTAAATCGCTAGCAATTTCAAAAAACAACCCAAATCTCAATGATAACCCAAATCAACCTAATCAAGCCAGAAAAAGTAAGTCTTATTAATCACCCTTTCTTAACAGAAAAATGGGTACAAGAAATTATCGCAAATGATCCGTCTGTACTTGGATTAGGCGATTTGATATTGAAAGATAAAGAAAGAATCCATCCAAAAGCAGGCAGGTTGGATTTGCTACTACAAGATTCTGACTCGGAAAGAAGATACGAAGTGGAAATACAGCTAGGGAAAGTGGACGAAAGCCATATTATTAGGACTATTGAGTATTGGGATATCGAAAAAAAAAGATATCCGCAATACGATCATTGTGCTGTTATTATTGCTGAAGATATTACAAATAGATTCCTAAATGTAATAAATATTTTTAACGGATCGATCCCGTTAATAGCAATCAAGATGGAGGCTTTCAAAAATGGCAATGATTATTGGCTAAATTTCACCACAGTTTTAAATGAAGTTAGTCTCGGACTGGTCGAAGAAGATGAGATTAAGGAAGTAACAGATAGAAATTACTGGGAGAAAAGAGGTACTCCGAAAACAGTTGCTTTGGCAGACGAGCTTTTATCAATGATAAACGAATTTACAAATGGATATGAGCTTAAATACAATAAGTTCTATATCGGGCTAGCCAAAGACGGACAGCCTGATAATTTCGTAGTATTTAGACCTCAGAAATCAAATACAGCAATTGAAATAAAACTAGAACAAACAAACGAAATAGATAAATTGATTGAAGATGCTGGGTTGAATTTGATGGGATATGACAATAAATGGAACAGCTATAGAATCAAAATTTCGAAACAAGATTTAATAAAAAACAAAGAACTACTCATGAACTTACTCAAGATGTCTTACGGAAGAACAATTGATAAGTAATCACTCCCACCTATAATGAAAATTCCCCTGATGCCATTCGCCGCCAAGTTTTTCGTAGAACTTTTTCGGTTTTTCGCCAAAAGATAAAAGATCGACTCGGCAATAACCTCGTTCTTTCGCAATCTTGAAACACTCTGACATAAGAGTCTTCCCAACTCCTTTTCCCTGGAATCTTTCCAGAACAAAAATATCTTCAACATACATAGTCGTCCTCGCGTCCATCGTGGCATACCCCTGAAAGAAAGACACAAAACCAGCCTCTTCACCATCAGCATAAGCCACAAATCCCTCGAATCTCGACGGCTCATGAAAGTAATCCGCAACAAGCATATCTTTCTGCTTCTCAGTCATAACTCCTTTCCCAGCCCATTTCGTCATCGCGCTTAATATCCGAAAAAACGCATCAAAATTCTTGCGATCGATTCGTTTTAATTCGATATACATGAGAGGGGATTTAATAGCGTTCTCTTTTTAACATAAATTTAATGTGCCTAGTATAGGATTTTTCGCACTAATCATCTTCCATCATGCGAAAACCGTTAAAAAACTATGCATTCATAGACAGTCAAAATGTAAACTTGGGCATCAGAGATGCAGGTTGGAAATTAGATTGGAGAAAATTTCGCATTTACCTAGCAGAAAAATACGCAATAAAAACGGCTTATATGTTCATAGGATACATAGAAAGAAATCAGGATTTATACATGTCTCTTCAAAAAAGTGGATATGTCCTTGT
>JBAYGX010000104.1:0-5447 GCA_041666465.1 Candidatus Altimarinota bacterium | reverse complement strand
TTTTCGCTTATAAATTCATTACCGGCGAGCTTCTTTTTCATATTCTCAAATATTTTTCCTTTTTGACTTTCAAGCACACAAAACAAGGCGATTTTTTTATCATGCAGTTTTTAACTTTCCAAGAAAGATCGCATGGCCGGCGTATATGTCCATGACCATACCGGCGTACCGAGAAAAATTACATCATAATCATCCGGATTTTTATCAAATTTTTCCAACACAGGTTTCTGCTTGAAAAGCACCTGCTTTCCTCCCCAAAAATATTTAGCAAATCCGTGTGACTTTACTGTCTCTTTTTTAGGTTTAAGCTCAAGTATGTCCGCTTCTATTGTTTCCGCAATCGCTTTGGCTAATAATTTCGTGCTTCCCTCAAATGAATAAAAAACAACTAGTTTTCTCATAAAATTTTACCTCTTAATAAACTACAAGCTACAACCTTTCTTCCTTATTCCGCCGTACCCGTTCCTGAATCGGTTGAAACATTGGATGATGTTCGTGCCGCTATTTCTTCAACATAAGTCCTGACACTTTTCACCGTTGATTCAAACTCATCGGTACAAACAACTATTTGTTCTTGATCAATATTCCTTAACTCGAAATTGTAAGTTTTCCCGCCATGCGTGACAGATACAATCTCCATTGTAACAACTCCGTTTTCATCGGTAACAAGATATTTTTTCGCCATATCATTATTATCCAAAACCAATACATCTTCGGTATAAGTTAGTCCTGTCAAATCTCTCTGTGCCACTCCGGCATATGTCTTACAATCCGTTTTCGAATCTGTAAGTATGTACTGACTCAACATGTCCTCTTCATTATTGATTAGAGTCCAATCCGGTGAATAATCTATGACCAATTCATCTTCCTCTGTTGTTGTGCCATATGGTTGCAATACCAATGAAACCCATTTCGGCTGAAATATCTCCTCTGCAACATATGTATCTTCCAGCTTCATATCTAATGTCTGGAATGTCGCTACCATATCCGAGAAGTCGGCATTGCAAGCTTCGTAATTTGTCTCGGGATATCTCGCTTCAAGTATATAATTATTCCCTTCTTCGTCAGTAAATGTGACTATCCTCAACACCGGCCTTTTTTCAGTCTCCGATATTCTTTCATAAAAATAATAGTCTTCAGCAGATCCATATGTTGTTGTTGTCTGCCATATCTCTTTCTCTAAGGCCTCATCTATCCCGTAACCGATAGTACCGGGCAAAACCACACAAGTATCATCCTCGTATTCATTTGATGAAATGTATATGTCGGTATTGTATAAATCCTCCGTGTCTTTCTTGACTTCCCAATAATCCTGAATGAGCATTTCAAACGATGTATCTTCACTCCATACTGTTGTCGCCCTAAGTACATTTCTGTTATTTGGATCTCCAACAAGTTCCGCCACATAATATTTTTGATTTCCCGCTTCTATAATTGTTTCTTTTTCACAACCGGTCAGTGCCAATAATGTCGATAGCAACATGACAATTGAAAGTACTTTTTTCATATTTTTTATGGTTAAAATTATCGGGATTGGATTTTACATCAGGGTCTCGCAAAAAACAAATTCGAATAAGGAGAGTGCTAACGCAATCGCTATCGACAAAAGCGTTTAGGCAAATATCTGTTTTTCCGCTGATCCCAATCGTTTATAGTACTCGCTACCGGCTACCGGCTCCATTTCCAGAAATATTTAATTGCACTTACCGCATGTATCCAGAAAACTTTTTTTGTAAGTTGTCCAAAAATCGAACCGTCACTTAATCTTTTATGATAATGAATGGCTTCAACTTCCGGGAAATATACGACTTTATACCCTTTCTTCCAGACTTTTCTGCAAAGATCGAAATCTTCCATGAATAGAAAGTATCTCTCGTCAAATCCCTCTATTTCGTCAAAAACTTTTTTAGGCATCATCAAAAACGCCCCGGTAATCAAATCAACCTCCTGTGTTTTGTCATGATTGAAATCTTTCATTAAATAGTCATCGCATCTCTTTTTAAAAGGGGGAATGAATCTCAAGGGTGTCCTTTTTGCTATCAAGTCAGACAATTTCATAAACCTTCTGCATGACTCTTGAACATGACCGCTGTGGTAAATCAATTTTGGTGCAAGTATCCCTATTTCGCTATGATCCTCCATGTAAGAAACCATGCGCTGCAACATATCGGACTCAACCGTAATATCATTATTCATTATTAAAATGTATTTGCCTTTTGCGTTTTTTGCGGCAAGATTGTTTGCTCGTCCGTATCCAAGATTTTTGGGAGATTTTATGAGTTTTATCAGTCCTTGTTTATCGGCATTTTCCAGATACGAAATGCTTTCGTCGGTTGAATTGTTATCAATAAATATAATTTCATATTCAAAATCCACTTTGCTCTTACGCAATGATTCAACACACATGCGTGGGAAGTATTTTTGATTGAAATTAACTATTGTAATTGAAAGCTTTGGTGTCATTTAAAGTTGGTTTTTGCGGTCTGTGACTTTGGTCGTGTTTGATGTAATCTTTAATTTAGTCTCTCCTCTTGCGAAGCTGTTATTCGGTATATCTTGCGATATCGCAAGTCCGCCACCGATAAAGGATCCACTACCTATTTTTACACCCGGCATTAAGCTGACATTTATTCCGATTCTTGAGTTTGCGCCTATAACCGCTCCAAGTTTTGTTGTGCCGGATACTATTTTTTTATCCTGAATCGTTACTTTAATTTCGCCCTCATCAAGCCTTAAATTCCCAGTAACCGAACCTGCACCAAGCGCAACATTATCGCACAAAACGCTGTCCCCTATGTAATTCGTATGAAGCCATACTTTGTCCGATAAATTGCTTCGCGCAACTTCCGAATTGAAACCGATTACACAGTCATCCCCTATTTCCGACTCTCTTACGAGAGAGTTATTTGCAATTACAGTATTTGCTCCGATGTATACCGGACCGACAACTGTTGCATGATCAAAAATTCTAACACCCTCCCCTATAACGACCGAGCCTTTTATAACGGCGGTTTTTGCGACTTGCACCGTCTTCGCGATTTTCGATTTTTTAATCCGTGCTAAGAAATATTTTTGTAATTCTAAAATATGCCAAGGATATTTAAGCGCCTGCCAGAATCCTCCGAATGGAACAGCTTCGATATTGCTGCCTTCTTTGATCATTTCATCGATTGCGAGCTCGTACCAGTCGTCGTTTTTGGTCTTTAATTTCTTTAGCGTTCTTATGAAATCCAGCGGATTTCGATGGATATGGAGGACTATATTTATCATGTCGCTCGGTTCTTTTCCTTCGCCAGGTTTTTCAACTATTTTTTGGACTCTATTGTGCGAGTCGACTTTTATATAACCGCCCGGAAAATAAGATTTCACTTTTTTTGCCAACATTAACATCACGGCTTGGCTTTTTGATGCCGCTTTTTTCATTAACCGAAAAGCCTCCAAATCAAGATAGTCGTTAGCGCTTAAGACTATTATTTCCTCGTTTTTCTTAAGGTGTTTCTCCAAACTCATCATGGCACCCGCCATGCCGTGGTCGAGATTTTCCTGTTCTATTACTCTTATCTTTGGATCCAGTTTCTTGAGGCTTGCGAGATTGTGTGCGCCTGCGATTATCGTGATGTCTTTAATCCCGGCTTTTTTTATATTTTCTATCTGATGCTCAATAAGAGGTTTGCCTAAAAATTTGATGAAATTTTTGTCCTCTATCGGCTTCATCCTTTTGGAACGACCCGCCGCAAGTATGATTGCACGCATGATATAAAAATTATCAACTTTATTGATTGCGCTGGTATTTTAGCATGGTTTTATGAGTGTTCGCTAACGCTAGCGTGGCTACGACATTCAAAACTGGGATTATGAGATTTTTAGTATAAATAAAGCTATGTCTTTAAAGGGTTTCTCTTGCGCAAGTGAACGGATTATACGAAGTATTTTCATGATAACCGCTACTTTTAGAATGGTTATGCGATGTGCCGTCCTGGGACGGGACATGTTGTAATTCAACAGATTCAGACCGAATCGCGTACGGGTTAACCGCAATAAAACTTCTGTCAATGTGAGTCTAGACATAATGTTCCGCCGGCGGAATTACCTGCATGAGCCCAAACTGGACATCCTGAAGTGTTTTGTTTATTTTGATTTTGTATATGCTTTTTTCTCATCCCAAAAACATCAATTTGCTTTCTCCCGACGCCAATCAAGAAGATTCTCTTGCCGGTGCTTTTGACGAGGAGCGCAAGAAACGCAGGTTGCGAGCCATGATTAAGATTCTCCTTCGCGACTCTTCATTAAGTAAAATCGAGAAGGATGATATTTTGGAAAATTTAAATCAATTCGTGTTAGTCGAGCTCGAGAAAACCAAAACGCGTTTGCAAAAAGAGGGACAGGACGAACGGGAAGATCAACAAAGAGTTGAAAAGCCGAGTGAGCCTGCGGGGAATTAAATAGTATAACGAATCGCGAATATGAAAAAAATCCTAATTCCATCGGTTGTGACCCTTGGGATAATTGCACCTCAAGTTGCGCATGCTAATTACGGGATGACCGAAACTGATTTTCTTATGTTATTACTTATCGTTGCTGTACCAATTTTGCTTTTCGTTTTAGTAATAGTATTTGGTATTGAATTCCTCATCGCATTGAAGAGAAAGAATTTGGCAATGAGAAGGAAATTTTCAATACTATTAGCCATTGCCTTATTACTATTTTTTCTATCTGTTTTATATGGTGCTCGCTAACTTAAAATCTTCTCCAGTTTCTCCTCTTTTATCGCCTTTGTAACCTCCATCGCAATCCTTTCACCATAACTTATCGATTCACCATACAAGTAACTTGAATATGGTGTAAATGGTGTCCCGGGCGAACCTGGGATCCTCATGCTGACATCGAATATTACAATCTCTTCCCTGCCCTGTTCCGCAGCAACCGCACCTTGGAGAGCGAATGCGCCGATGATACCGGGGGTGTGTTCCTTTTGAGTTGTTGCAACGAATTTCTCACCAGCTTCAAAAGCTTTTTCCACAATCGATTCTTTTACCGTACATGTAATGTGACCGGTTTCAATCATGCTAGGTTTGTAACCGCCGTTGAGTAATTCCGTTTGTATTTTCGCATCCAGCCTCAAGAATCCATCAAGGCTCGTTTGCCTTCTAGTATCCGTGCCCATAAGCTCCAATTCTCCTGTTAATGAAGAGTAGAAATAGTTAAAATTCACCTGCGCTCCGATTATGAACTCCTCGATTGTTGCGTTCGCGACATTTTCTTTTGTCGTGATACCTGCTTTTATCATTTCCAGTGATTTTGAAAAATATTGCGATTCATGCGTGATTACGAAAAACGCGCGTTCATATGTTCTTATTGCTTCATTTGCTTTTATCAAAAGCGGTCCGCCCTTATTGATTACGAAATGTTCGTCTAATCTTTTTTTCAAATCATCATCTGATAAATTT
>JBAYGX010000103.1:0-5452 GCA_041666465.1 Candidatus Altimarinota bacterium | reverse complement strand
ATATCAAAAAAACACCCGAAAAACCAGTAAAAACACTCTTGTTCCACTCTTAACTATGTCACTATGTCACTTCCCCTACTTCTTCATACTTCCCCTATCACCGCACACGGCATAAACTTCTTATCAAGCCCGGTCAGCTTGGAAACATCCTCCGGAGTTACAGCCGCCACAGCCGGATCTCTTTCAACCTCCGGAAAAACAAATTTGTAAGAAGATGGCATTTGCGGATCAAAGGACTCTTCAAGAGTAATATTTTTCATTTCACTTATAATTTTAGACCAGCAATCGGGCTTGCCATAAAGCATCAGATCAAGTCCATTAGCTAAAATCAACTCACCTTTCGGACCTCCTAGAAATGCAACTATAGCATCATCCGTTTCTTTTGTCTGAGCGCGTGAACAAACCTCAACACTCCTGTAATTTCCACGATCGGTTTGCATCCTTATGTAGGCGTTTTTCATCAATGTCAGATAATTCACCTGCGAAAAACCGCCAAGACATTTCAATCCGTAATAAAAACACAAAACAATAAAAACCAACATTATACTCGGAATAATCCTCTTCTGTTCCAACGCCTCCTTGATAGCCTCCGGCTTAAGATCCAAAACGAAACTTCCATCCTCGGAAACAAGTTGATTCCCCTTTTTCCATAATTGGACCCTGTAATTATTCTGATCGGAAATCCCCCAAAACAGATAGGTTCCCAGCTTTTTCTTAAGATCAAAAGCGCACATAATCCCATCAAAATATTTCACAACCAACTCGTCATAATCAGGATCAAAAAGCAGATGTGTAATAGTCGTATCGGCATACAAATGGTAATTAATAATCAACTTCTCAACGATTGTTTCCTGCTCAAGATAAACAAGCCCCGGGACATAATCTTCGGACAGATGAAAAAACCTCTTCCAAAGCTTGAAATTGGTCTTGGAAATTTGATCCATATAACTCTTACATTCAAGGACCTCCGGAGTCGCATATATTTCATCCAACATGGCATGAATCATATCGGCCTCTTTAACATTAACCTCTTTCGCATTAACTTTATCTCTCAAAAGTCCGTGCATCTTTTCAATATCTTTACCTGTATAAGGACGAAAACCAAAAGCACAAGAAGCATGCGCATTACTCGGGAGAAATGATAACTTGTGCGTTTTCACCTCCCCGTTCACGCAACTATTAAAAATAAGACCTCTCGGAAAAGAAGGATTGTTAAGAGAGACATTCGCACAAGATAAAACCAAGATATTCTTAAGATGCTCATTTCCATACTCGGAAAAAGGCGCCGCAATACAAAGATTGGTATTGAGCGACCAAGGATGATTAACCGGCCCAAGGTGATCAGTTGTATTGATAAAATAATAATGAGCCAACTGATCTGCAACTTCTTTAGCCAGATCTTTATTAAATTTCCTCTCAATCTCGTCACTAATAGTCTTAATAAGCTCATCCTGCCGAAACTGTATCGGAGGATTAAGATTCACATTCACATAATCGCAAGCATAATCGTAAAGACTCTTAGCTCCTTGTTTCTGAAGGATATCTCTTAAGACAGGCCTATGAGAAAGAACCATCTCCTTCATTATCTGGAAATTCTTTTTAATATCGGAAGCTGCAAGCGGAGGCTCGTCGGAAGCAATCATATTAGTTTAATTTACATGTCTATATTATCACAAAAGTGAATCTTAGACCATTGATTTTTATGTCAAAGCCTATTAACATGCTCAAAAATATTAACAGGATATGAGCACATCAACGGAAGGTGATAAGGATAAAAAACAGAATCTAGCCCCACTGCTTGACAAAATGAAAGAAGCGATATGGAATCGCAGACCCATTTTAGGTGAAATCATGAAAAAACATAGTAATAAGATACTTTATGATTACTCAAAAGACTTCATAGATATCAATCCAACACCACATCTCGATAATCGCAAAAAAGAGTTAATAAAAACAGCCGAATATTTGATAAAAAATCGACTTGGCGAAAACATAAGCAAAGAGATTGCAACTCAACTGACAAAACTTCCTTTAGTATCAACAGCAGACCATCACGCTCCAATCGACAACCCATTCTGGATAAACTCAAACATAATATCATCTCTCCCGTTAATTGAGAACACTGATCCAGACTACAAATACTTAGTTGTATTTTCTTTTGCAAGCGTCTCATGCAACAACGCATCAGGATTTCCAAGAGGAATAGAATTCCATGGCGGAAGCAGAGGATCAGGTAAATATATAAGATTGCCAATACTACCTGATAAAACAAAAATGGGAGTAGTTTATGGGATGCGCGCTTTTTGCAAAGACGATTTGGAAAAAGCGAAAACACTTCTCGAGAAAAAAATCCACGAAAGAGATGTCGAAAAAGAACGAGGAGAAAAGATAACTGAAATCCTCAACAAATATTTCGAAAACAAAGATGTACTATCAGCACCGGATCTGCAATCTCAGATCACAAAAATAAACTATTTATTGTGGCCACAACTATTCCATAAAGCAAAAAACGGAAAAACAGAACTGGATAAAAAAATACCGGATTTGATTTACCTGGAAATCGAAACACTCGTCACGGAGCTACTGATAAACCATCACCTTAAAGATCCGAAATCTCTAATATACAAACTGTTTTTCGACAAGAGATATCAAGAGCTGATCGCAAAGGATTTCAACAACCTGCCAGGAGCGTTTTCTCTCGAAGAAGAATGGGGAACATATATGTTTTGGGGGATTTGCGAAAACCACCACAGAGTAAGATTAGAATTAAAGAACGGGAAACTTTCATCAAAAAAAGACATATATCAACACGAGTTCACACCTGAAGGAGTTGAGAAATCATTACGAGAAAAACAAATCTTCCCAAGCATGATACTATGCTACCTCATAATATCGCTCTATTACGGGATGAAATGTCTTGGTGGCTTCTGCCAAGTACACGACCTAACATTAGCAAAAAAAGCATGGATAAAAATTCTTGAAAAATTAGGACAAACTGAAGAAGCAAAAGGAGTCGAACCAATACAAACAAAAGAACTCGGCGGGGATGGCATGGTGCTTTCATACCTGAAAACACATACAGGAGAATACTCAAGCGCAACAGGTATAGATATGATACTTGCAACCTGCGATACAAGTTACGAAAACTACGCCAATCTGGCAAAAAAAGTCAGCATGATGGAAATCATGAATGCCATTTTACCGGAAATGTATACCGTACTCTACAGATCAGACGAACGCCACCCAAGCCTGACGCAAATATCACACAACGAAATACTGAAAGAAACCGGACTTGCGGAAAAACTGGCAAACGAAGAAATGTAACAACTATCAGTTGTCAGTTATCAACTTTTCTGTTTTAGAAATAATACGCTCCTGATCGCCTTCAACACTCTCGACAACATAATCGCACTCTTTCGCCCATTTACTTTCACGCAAATAACTTTCATATCTTTTTTCCATCTCGTCATCACTTATTTTACTTCGCCTTAAAATTCGAGCCTTCAATATATCCCAAGACTTAACCGTCAAAAAAATCGATATTAATTGATCTTCCGGAATCAAATCACGAATTGAATACAAACCCTGAACATCCACTTCCCTAACAACCGTTTTGCCGGCTTCCAGAGCCTCAATAATCGGCTTCTTCAAAGTCCCATAACGATTATCCTGATGCACGGTAGCATACTCCAAAAAATCGCCAGCGATAACTTTTCGCTCAAACTCTTCTTTAGATATAAAATTATAAACCTCCCCATCCTGTTCATGCGGTCTCTTATCACGAGTTGTACAAGAAAGCGGAAATATCCAATCCTTATGTTTCTGACGCAAAGCGGATAAGACAGTCCCCTTTCCGGAACCTGATGAGCCTAATATGAGAAAAAGTTTTCCTTTCATACAGAGGAACTTTAACATCGAAAAAGATGCACTTCAACAACAGTACCAATCCTCTGCAATTCTGCCTTCTGTAATTCTGCTTTCTATGGTATAATTACACGATACCTACTTTTCTTGGGCTCTGGCTTGCCCATCAAAAGTTCCCTCCCTACACCGTATTATATCGGATGCCTAGCGGAGCGGACAAAAAATAAAAATAAACGGAACAAATAAGCTTTTCTTTAAGCTTCGGCCGAGAGTTAAGCTCTAAAATCCAAAATAAAATGAGACTGGCGGTGACTCCGGTCTATAAACACCACTCACCAAAGAACGGTAGGTAGAAAGGGCTCTAAGAACCCTAAGAAAGCCAGCTTAAGTCCACCGCTCTTTAATTACTTAAAGAGCAACCTGAGAAGGCTCCGTATCACTACAGAGCCTTTTCTTTTTTGACAATTTTTTCACTCTGTCACTCCTTTTACTTCTCCAACTTCTTATACTTATTCTGCTATCTGTGTCTTGTGTCTTGCTCTCTACACTAAAACGGCAAATCATCCACCGTAATCTCTTTCTCTTGAACCCTATCCTCCGCCCCCTCAATAATATCCTCTTTCTCCTTTATCGGCTGCTGATCTCTCTCTAATCCTGCAGCGACAGCTGAAGCGCCACCTTTTGAATCAAGAATAATCAAATTTTCGGCAACAATCTCTGTCCTATATCTCTTAACCCCATCATCTCCGGTCCAATCGCGAGTTTGAATCCTACCATCAATATAAACCTTGCTTCCTTTTCTTGTGTATTGAGCGACGATTTCAGCCAATTTACCCCAAGCGACGATATTGTGAAATTCAGCCTTCTCTTGCTTCTGACCGCTGGCATCCTTCCAAGAATGATTTGTCGCAACACCGAAACTGGCAACAGATGTACCACTTGGAATTTTCTTCAACTCCGGATCACGGGTTATATTACCTATAATTTGCGCTCGATTTAATGAGTAAGCCATATTTTCTTATTAAATTTTAAGGAATTCTAAATTACCATTTTACTAAAACAAAACCAAGCTTTAAAACTTGCGCTTAACGCCAATTCTGTTAATTTAAACCCGTCCCCTCTTCTCTATAAGCTATAATCTCCAAGCTATAATCTCTTTCCTCTTCCATCTCGGTCGTGAAAAAAAACTCTGCCTCGCGGAAATTCTCGAATTTTTTCCACAAGCGGAACCTTTCGAAGTTGAAGAAAGCGGATTCGCGATAGTTAAAGAACAGTTTGACCTGAATATAATCCACCGTCTTGGCGGAACAATAAAAATAAGCGAAATAATCAAAGAACTTCCGGCAAGTATGCCAATAAATTTTTCAGAGTTAATCGAAACGGAAATTTTAAAACTCAAGAGAGAACCGGGCAAATTCCAATACGGAATAAGTACATATCCTGAAAACCCAAGCCTAATAAGGAAACTTCTCAAAACCGCAAAAACCACGCTAAAAGAAAATGGCGTAAGTTCAAGATATCTCAATCAAGATAACAACAACTTATCAAGCATAATGTCAGCAAATTGCGAAGAGATAAACCTGGTATT
>JBAYGX010000102.1:0-5493 GCA_041666465.1 Candidatus Altimarinota bacterium | reverse complement strand
GTACTACAACATGTCCAGACCTCATTCTGCTCTAAAGGAAGGCAAAAGATGTCTAACCCCTTGCGAAATCATAAAAAGATTCTATTAACGAAAAGTGTATACAACCCGTGAAAAAATAACATGGGACGGCCATATCTAGCTAATCCCCGCACTTGCCTCAACATTCTTCCAATCCGTATAAACCGCAGGATTCTTCACAAACATAAAATATCCCGCCGCTCCAATCATTGCGCCGTTATCCGTACAGTAATGAATATTCGCAGGATACCGCATCACGAATGAAGACACAGCCTTTTCCGCAACAACCTCTCTTAACCTCTTATTTGCGGAAACGCCACCTGCCAAATGAATCTCTTTTGCATTATATTTTCGTGCCGCAATAAGTAATTTTTCGGATAAAACTTCACAGACGGCCTCTTGGAAACTTGCTGACATATCTGCTTGGAACTTGGTATCAATCTTATGTACGGCAACAACTCTGGCGACCGCACTCTTCAATCCCGAAAAGCTAAAATCCAGACTCCCTTTCTTCAACCACGCTCTCGGCAAATCAAATTTATATTTATCACCATTAACAGCCGCTTTCGAAATTGCAGGTCCGCCCGGATATCCAAGCCCAATCAATCGTGCGACTTTATCAAAAGCTTCCCCGGCAGCATCATCAAGCGTCTCGCCGAGAACTTCAAATGAACAATGCTCTTTCATCAGAACAAGCTCGTTATGTCCGCCTGAAACGGTAAGAACAACAATCGGGAACTGAATCTCGTCAGCATCTCGATCCAGCCAGTTCGCATAAATATGTCCGTGGATATGATTGACCGGAATTATCGGCTTGCCGAGCGCAAGAGCAAGGGTCGAGGCGGTAACGGTCCCGGTAAGAAGGGAGCTGATTAGACCAGGTTTGTTTGAGACGGCGATTGCGTCGATTTCTTGTAAAGAAACGCCAGATTTAGTAAGCGCCTCATCCAAGACAGGAATGATTTTTATTATGTGTTCACGAGCTGCAACCTCAGGTACAACTCCACCGATTTCTTTATGAATATCTATCTGGGAAAAAATTGCGCTATGCAAAACTCTCAGGCCGGAACGGCCCATATTATTAGAATCGTTTGCGTATGCAAACTCATTTGTGCCGTTTTCGATAACGGCGACTGCGGTTTCATCACAAGATGTTTCGAAGGAGAGAATTTTCATAAAAAATCGCTACAAATCTACCATTAAAAGAAGCCGAAACGACCGATATAGTCTTGACATGTCGAAGAAAAGAGGTACGATACTACGCTATGGAAAAGCGTGATACGCAACCAGGAGAACATCAGGCGACATCTTATGGATGTGTTCGGGGAAAAGGAGCTCTACGTCTCATGATGTGGAGACATGGACCTCCCGAGCCTTTCGATCCTAACACTGTTAATCATTTGCCAGAATGGGAAGTCGCAGGCGGACAAAAAAGAAGAACAAGCTTCAGATCTAAAGAAGAGAAAGATGCTTATGATGCACAAGGCGTTTTAAGAATTGCGGAAGAAACACGCATGAAAGCAATGCGATACCCTGTAGTTTTCACCGATCCGACGACAGGGAGGTTATCAATGAGAGCCGCACCACAAACTACTCTATCCCTCAATGATATAAGCCGTCATTTAAAAAGAATAGACGATCCGGACGGTGATTTGTTGTGTGCAATTGCGTTCGAAAGGAAAAAGAATGATGGAATTATTGAATTTACAGAAGGGCAAAGATGGTTGTTAGATGTTCTTAAACATCGCTTCGATGCTCAAATTGATCTACATCCGGGAGTAAATTGGGGAGAGGTGGAACACTCTTTGTGTGGAAATGCGGAAGCTTTCGCGGCTCTTAAATACATGGAAGATACTGGTGGCGAACCGGATATTCTAAAGGATGAAGGTGATGATTTCGTGTTAGTAGATACTGCCGTATCACTCTCAAAAAGAAACAATGTCCCGTACGATAAAGCAGTAAGTGGATTAAAAAACGGCCTCGAAATTATAAGTGGAGATGATTATGTATATTTGCAAAATTTGAAAACTGTTGATTCGCAGTCTCGTTCGGCAGGGTGCTGGGTGAGTAGTTTTCCATACAAGAATCAATCTTCTCCGATTGCTCGGACTTTTGCGAGAGCTTACCAACTTCTAGCTTTGAAGCTTAAAATTCAAGTATGTGGCAAGCCAGGTGATTATCCCTTTAATAGAGATCACTATGTATGGTTAGCTGATCAATACGGGAGGAACCCAAATAGGCCACCACGTTACTCATTAAGAGTTAAAAAGAATTAATTAATAAAAATTAAGCTCATCCCGAATTTCAAATTCGAACCCTCCCGGCTCATACCACAATAAACATTTTTGATTGGACTTTTCGAGCGTGAACTCCATATCTAACGAAGAACCATCAGTTAAATCAGTCGTCGCTTTGATTTGATGATTTTTACCAAAAAGAATTATTGATTTCAAATCACTTGTCGCACCGGTTCCCAAAATATCTTCCAGGCTGTTATAGGCCACTTCTTCAGAAAAAACGATCCGATTATCAATAGTGACTTCAATATGAATCGGCGTTATATCAGGATTGCGATTCGAAACAACCAATGTAAATAAATTAACAGTCTTTGTTAAAATCAAAATCGCTGATATGCCGGCGATAAGAAGTAAAACCAGAAAACTGATTTTTAATATTTTTTTCACGAATTAATTATAACATATGCTAAAATCTCAAGGGCACAAACACAAAAAATGAAAAACACATCTCTCGAAATCGTAAAACTTCTTAAGTCAAAAGGTCATAAAGCTTACTGGGCGGGCGGCTGTGTTCGAGATTTTCTACTAGGACATGAGCCCAAAGATTTCGATATAGTCACAAGCGCTAAACCTGATGAGATAGAGGCGCTATTGGAACATACGATCCCGATAGGTAAGGAGTTTGGGGTGATTTTGGCGCTTCAAAACGGACATCATTTCGAGATTGCAACTTTCAGGTCGGATAGCGGGTATTCGGATGGGCGCAGACCGAATGCGATTGAGTTCACGCACGCGGAAGAGGACGCTAAGAGAAGAGATTTTACTATCAATGGACTTTTTTATGATCCTATTTGCGAAGAACTTTATGATTTTGTGGGTGGCAAAAAAGATTTAAAAGATAAACTCATAAGATTCATAGGTACGGCTCATGAACGAATATTGGAAGATCACTTGAGAATAATTCGGGCGATAAGGTTTAAAAACACTCTCGACTTTCAATATCATCCGGAAACTTATAAAGCCGTAAAAAATCACGCGCATTTGTCGGCGAAAGTCTCAAAAGAACGGCTAAGAGATGAAATCAACAAAATGCTGGCAAGTGAACATGCGGTCAAGGCGCTAAATGATATGGAGGACACTGGAGTTCTAGAGCATTTTTTGCCTGAATTACTGGAATTGAAAGGGGTCGCGCAACCGCTGCAGTATCACAAAGAAGGTGATGTTTGGGATCACACGATGAAGGCGCTCGGTTCTCTTAAGCCACACCACACGCTTGAAGAGAAATGGGCGGTTTTGCTTCACGATATCGCCAAGCCGCAGACTTTCCAACAGAAGGAACGCATAAGATACGACCATCATTCGGAAATGTCAGGAGAGATGGCCGTTACGATTTTAAATAGATTAAAATTCCCGCGAAAATTTATTAATAGAGTTGTTTTCGGGGTGAAGCACCATTTCATGATGGAGCAGTTGATTGAGATGCCGATTGGAAGACAGCGAAGTTGGTTTCTCAAACCCGAATTCCCGATTCTGATGACGGTTTTTGAGGCGGATATCGCAGGCACAACACCTAGCGATTACTCGATGTTTAATAAGCTTAAGGCGATTTATGATGAGGCTCGTGCGAAGATCAAAAAGGAGCCGCGGAAGTTATTGGCGGGTGAAGATATTATGGCGCTTCTCGGGATGAAACCGGGGCCGGAAGTTGGCGTGATACTGGAGGAGTTGCGCGAGAAACAATTGGCGCATGAGATTAAGACGAAGAAGGAGGCGATAAGCTGGCTCAACGCTAAGAAAGCGAAGCAAGCCGGTAGCGATACCAAAGGCAATTAAGTAAATCATGAAAAATGCTTTTATAATTCACGGGACGAACGGATATCCGGAAGAGGGTTGGTTTCCGTGGTTGAAGAAAGAATTGGAAGGGGACGGATATCAGGTTTTTGTTCCGCAGTTTTCGACTCCAAAGAATCAAACGCCGGAACACTGGTTCGCGACACTTCAGTCATATGAGTTTGACGAAGAGACAATTTTAATCGGCCATAGTTGCGGAGGCGCATTCTTGCTTCGCGTACTTGAAAGTCTAAAAACCAAGGTCAAGGCCGCAGTATTTGTTGCAGCTTCTGTCGGGATCAAGCCGATTAAGTATTACGAAGTGGATCGCCCTTTTGTAGGGGAACCGTTTGATTGGGAGAAAATTCGCAACAGCGCGAAACATTTTTTCGTTTTTCATTCGGAAGATGATCCTTTTATTTGCGTGGAGAATGGCGAAAAAATTGCGAAAGAAATTGGGACGGAATTAATAAGATTAAAAGACGCGGGTCATTTCAATGCGAAGGCTGGATATACGAAATTTGAATTGTTGATTGAGAAGATGAAGCCGATTTTGTGAGTGGCGAATTTCGAGGCAAAATTTTGTTTGCGCAATGGCAAATAGGTGAGTGCGCAATCAGCCCCGAAAAAGTCAATTCGCGTTGATGGACTCGCTTCAATTTCCAGATATACTGGCAGTAGATTTTAACATATAAGAATATGCAAAACATACATGAAAAATTCGTCCATTACGGTAAAAATGCAAAATACTGGATGAGGCAGTGTGCGCTACTACTTCCGGAAATTGCTCGACAAAAGATTTGGGCCGCAAAAGGTTTCAGCAGTATTTATGAGTATGCGGCTAAACTTGCAGGCATGAGTAAAGCGCAAATTGATACCGCCTTGTGGGTTGTAAGAGCCGTGGAAGATAAGCCTGAATTGAAAAGGGTCGTTGAAGAAAAAGGAATCAATTGTGTAAAACCAATAGTTGCAATTGCCACAAAAGAAACTGCAAGTTTTTGGGCTGAAAAAGCAAAAGAGATGACTCAACACGAACTTGAAACTTACACAAAAGAATATAAGTCTGATTTTATCCGCGCGGAGAAAAACGAACGGATAGAAATGGACCTCGACCCAAAAGTTGCCGACACGCTCAAGAAGATGAAAGGCGACCGTGATTGGAATACTTTTATGAAAGAACTTATGTATGGCAAAACTAAACAGATCCCAGCTATAATCAAAAAACATGTCGTCGCCAAGACTAACGGTATCTGTGCCTATCCGGGATGCACTAAACCTACGGAAGAATTTCACCATACGCAACGACGAGCACTCGATCAAAAACATGACCCCGACGCAATCGTCCCCTTATGCAAGGCACATCATCAACTCGCTCATCAAGGTTTAATCGCGAACGAAGAAAAACCTT
>JBAYGX010000101.1:0-5519 GCA_041666465.1 Candidatus Altimarinota bacterium | reverse complement strand
GGCATCAGATTAGTTTTTGGGATGTGATTGAAAATATAGACGAACTGCAAGGTGAGTTGCCGGAAAGTAAGATTAATTCGTTTAAGAAATTTGCGAAAGTAATTCGCAATGGGCAGGATTCGAGTCGGCAGTATCCGGCAAGCGAAGTTATAAAAAATGTTCTAATGGCGAGTGGATATAAAGACATGCTCACGGATGGCTCCGAGGAAGGCGAAATCAGATACGAAAATGTACTCGAACTTATTTCCGTTGCCACGAAATATGACAAGCTTGAATCCGGCATCAGCTTATCGACTTTTCTCGAGGAGGTTGCGCTTATTTCCGACTTGGATTCGGTCAATGAGAGTCATAATGTTGTCACCTTAATGACTCTTCATAGCGCGAAAGGGTTGGAGTTTCCGTGCGTGTTTATTTGCGGGGTTGAGGATGGCGTTTTCCCTCACTCGAGAAGCATGATTGATCCGCAAGAGATGGAAGAGGAAAGGCGGCTTATGTATGTCGGTATGACGCGAGCGATTGATGAATTGTTTTTGTTGCACGCCGGACAGAGAATGTTATATGGAGATTTTAAATCAAATTCTCCTTCACAATTCTTGATGGATATACCCGAAGGATTGGTTGAAACAAATTATGATGGACCTCGTGTACAGAGGATGAATGCGTTTGGAGAGAGGCCGATTCCGGTTGAGGAGGAAGAGTCTTTTGTAATAGAACTTGAGACGGGAGATATGGTTATGCACAAAACTTTCGGCAAAGGAATTGTTATAAATGTGACGGGAGGAATTGCCACCGTTTCGTTTAAGGATATGAAGTATGGTGTGAAGAAATTGGCGATCAATGTGGCGCCGATGGAACGGATTTAATTTTCATTTCTCGTTAGTCCTCACTTACCGTTTTTTCTCGAGCATGCATGATGCTCTCAAAAAAACAGTAGCGTTGCGGAATCACTCGAAATAAAAATTAAATCCTTACTGTTGGCTCTATCTTTCTTCATTTCGCCACAAAACTTGTCGCTCCCAGCCATGCAAGATTAAAAATCGATCTGTTTGTTTCGGCGTTATTTTTACTTTCAATAATCACACCTATCATTTCGTTTTTATCAAAGGAAATCGTGGCTACTTTATCGTCATAAATATATTGAGCATTCTTGAATGTGAACTGTTTCGGGTTTACGGCAAATATTTCAAGAATTCCACTTTCAATTCTGTTTTTCAAATGCGTTTTTATATAATCGGTGTTGTATTTATCGTTAGGGCACATGAGCCTGTGTTTCTTTTTTCTTTTCAAAGCTTCTTTCGTATAGGAGATAAGAATAGCTGGAAAAAGCTCGTTGGCCATTTCGTAATTCGTATAACCGATAATTTCCGTTTCGCTTTTCAACATGTCTTTAAACAGATTCTCTATCTCTTTCAATCCTTCGAAAAACTGAATGTTAGGCTTGAACAGGTGCTTGCTCTGCAGGTCTAGTAATTCCGGTACAATCTTTTTTGCCGTCCTGTATCCGTCTTCCATTTGATTTAAAATCACCTGTGGGTTTACGGGATAATAGAATTTGATTCCTTTCTTTTTTGTATATTTCGCGAAACCTTTTTTGGCCAAATTTTCAAGAGTATTGTATGTGGTCACCCTATGCGCTCCGGCTTTCCTCGCCACCGTACTCACAAACCCTCCTCCAAGCTCCAAAAGGGCGATGTATGCACCAACCTCTTCAGTAGAAAAGCCCAGTTTTTCCAAATCATTCTTAATCATAAGTGAGATTGCTTCGCAATCGGCTTGATAGTAAGGGCCGTTCGTCCCGCGTTGCGTGACTACCGGCCTGTCACATGATGTAGATAGTCGTCTACACTTATTTTACTCGTTTTTTGCCGCCCGTAAAGCTGTTATCTATTCTTTGCCACCTCTCGCCTATTTACAAGCTGTAATGCCCGGCTCATTATTATATTGTCATTTAATCGACCACCTATGCTTTGTACTCAATGCGGACAACAATTCGAATATTTCACCGGAGAAGTTGAATCTTACGATAAACTCGGAGTCCTACGCCCTCTGAATTGCCAAGAGTGCAGACAAAGAAGAAGGCTGGCTTTTCGAAACGAGAAAAATCTTTACCACAACAAAAGCTACAAATCAGGCAGACAGATGATTTCAACTTACCCTGCGAGCAGTCCTTTTAGAATTATAGATCAAGATGAATGGTGGGATGACGGGAGCGATGCGACTATTTACGGACGGGATTTCGACTTTAATCGTCCGTTTTTTGAGCAATTTAAGGAGTTGCAAAAAGATGTCCCGAGATGGTCGAGAATGTTTGTAAATTGCGAAAATAGCGATTTCACAAACAATTCCGCCAATATCAAAAACGGATATTTGTCTTTTTCTTCTTATAACAGCGAAGATATTTTCTACTGCATGCGAACTTTTGGACTTTTCGATTGTGTCGATTGTCTTAATGTAAAGGACAGTCAGCATTGCTCGGAATGTGCGGACTGCAAGAAATGTCATAATGTTCATTACTCACAACTCTCCGAAGGATGTTCCGATTCTTATTTCCTATACGACTGCAAAGGATGCACAAACTGTATTTTGTCCGCACAAATAAGAAATAAAGAGTTCGTTTTCCTGAATAAGCAATACGGGAAAGAGCAATACGAATCCTTGAAAAAAGAGTTTTTTGCGAAATTATTTCAAAATAAGAATCAAATCCTCAAAATGTTTGATGACTTGCGAAAAAATGCACTTCATAAAAACATGCGACTTCTTAATGCCGAAAATTCTCTTGGAGATTTTATAAATGATTCCAGGAATATTCTTAACGGATTTTACATTGTTGATTCACAAGACTGCATAAATGTTTTTGACTCTTCCGGTCTTAAAGATTGCCACGATTGCTGCGCCCTGGATGACGAATCCGAACTCTGTATCGAGTGTGATACGACTTACAAACTTTATAATTGCAAATTCTGTACTTACAGCGGGAACTCCAGCAATACTCTTTATTCCGATCAATGTTTCTTTATCGATGACTGTTTTGGATGTATCGGTCTAAGAAAACGGAAATATTCAATTTTAAATAAGGTTTATTCGAAAGACGAGTATGTACAAATGATTGCCAAAATTACCGAGCACATGAAGGCAACCGGCGAATATGGCCAGCCCTTCCCTATTTCGTGCTCTTCTTATCCTTACAATATCACTGTCGCTCATCAGTTTTATCCTCTCGAAAAAAGTGTGGCGCTCGGACTTGGTTGCATGTGGCATGAGGAAGAAAATTCAGCACAACATTTTGGGCAAAAATACGAAATATCATCGGATTTAAGCCTGATTGATGAATCGATTTGCAATAAAATACTTGTGTGCGAAAAAACCGGTAAGAATTATAAAATCATTCCACAGGAGTTTAAGTTTTATAAAAAATTCGGACTACCGATTCCAAGGGTTTGTCCGGATCAGAGATATAAGGATATGCTTAAATTGCAACCGCCAAAAAAACTTGCGGACACGAAGTGCTTTGTTTGCGGAACAGATATGAAAACCGTTTATCCAAGAGAGTTTGGGTATAAAGTGGTTTGCGAGGGATGCTATTTGAAAGAAGTCTACTGAATAGAGAATTACAGAATTACAGAGTTACAGAAAATAGATTGCAGACTGGAGATTTCTTGATTTGATTTTTTCTGTAATTCTCCCTACAACGCCACAAAACTGCTCGCCCCGAGCCATGCTAAATTAAAGATTGCCGTTTGGGATCTTGCGTAAACTGGACTTTCAAAAATCATTCCGACAAGCTCGTCCTTATTTAGCGATATGACAGCGACCTTGTTGTCATAAATTGTAATCTCGTGTTCGAACCAAAACTCTTTTGGATTTACAAATAATATTTCAAGCAATTCCGGTGGGAAATTTTTCGGGTAATATTTTTTCATATAAGCAAAAGATTCCTCGCTCGATGGACAAATTATTCGCGTCTTGATATTGCGCTCCATTTTCTCTCCCGCATAAGTTTTTATATAATCGCCAAACAGTTCGGAAGCACTTTTCAAGTTGGAGTAGCCAAGTAATTCTTTTTTTGCCGTAAGCGTATCCTCAAGAATACTTTTTACGCCATTGAAACCTTCGAAATATTTTATTTTCGGCTTGAAAGCCAACGCATTCGTAATTGATAAAAGTTCCGGAAGAATTTTTTTGGCATAATGAGTTTTCTCCTCAAGCATGTTAACTATCGTTTGCGGAGGCTCGGCGGAATAAAATCTTATTTTGTCTTTTGTAATTGAGGTTACAAGGCCTTTTTGCATAAGATTTTCAAGAGTGTGATAACAGTTAACGCGCGGGAGATTGGCATGGCGCGCGACCGTACTTACATGAGCACCGCCAAGCTCGAGAAGAGCGAGGTAAATTTTACCTTCGGTTTCGGAGAGGCCGAGAGAATTAAAGTCGGGAAGGATATTAGGCATTTAGGATGTTTAGGAGCTAGGTGCAACTTGTTGTAAAGAGATTTCTACAGTTAATTTAAACTAATAGAAGCTCGATTTCAACCTGTAAAAATAACGAACCATTGTCTTGTTCCGACGCATTCGTTTTACAAAAATCTACAATGTGCGATAATTTTAATATGACTCCACTTACAAAGAAATGTCGCATAACCGGAAAGCCCTTCACGATTACGGACGAAGATTTAGCTTTTTACAAAAAAATCGGCGTGCCGCCACCGACTCTATGCCCCGAAGAAAGACAAAGGCGCAGAATGAGCTTTCGCAATCATTTCAATCTTTACCACAGGAAATGCGACAAGACCGGCAAGCAGATAATTGCAACTTATGACACGGACAGTCCTTTTACGATTTACAATCATGATTTTTACTGGAGCGACAAGTGGGATCCGAAAGAATACGGGCGCGATTTCGATTTCACAAAACCGTTTTTTGAACAATTCAAAGAGTTGCAAAAGGCTGTACCGAGAGTGGCAATTAACGGTCTCGGAAGCGAGAATTGCGAATACACAAGTTATTGCGGGTTTTGTAGGAATTGCTATTTAACATTCACGGCCGACTACAATGAGGATTGCTATTTCGGAGAATATTCTTTCAATAATAAGAATTGTGCGGATTTTTCTTTCCTGTTCGATTGTCAGCTTTGCTACGAAGTATCCGATTTAAAAAACTGTTTCCACTGCATGCATGTATTTAATTCTGATAGTTGTAGCGACTGTTTCTTTTCGAGAGATTTAATTGGATGTCATGATTGTTTCGGGTGTATTAATTTGAGAAACGCTCAATACTGTTTTTTCAACGAACAGTTGTCGAAAGATGAATATTTTAAAAGGGTGAAAGGCTTCCGATTTGACTCGTACTCAGCAGTACAGGATTTAAAAAGACAACTCGATCAATTTTTCTTAAAATTTCCAAGAAAAGCTTTGGACATTAAGAGCTCGGAAAATGTCACAGGTGATCACATTAATTTTTCCAAAAATTGTCACAACGCTTATGATGTTCGCGACTGCCAAGACTGCAAATATATTTCTCATT
>JBAYGX010000100.1:0-5549 GCA_041666465.1 Candidatus Altimarinota bacterium | reverse complement strand
GGACTTTAATCGCTACAACAGCCAACTCGCAATCGCGAAATAAATCGCGACGCTCAGAATATCCTGAATGATTGTGCCAATCGGTCCGCTTGTGTTAGCCGGATCAAGCTTTAAATTTCTAAATAGAAACGGGACAAGCAAGCCTGTTAATAAAGACGACATGAAATGACATGTTGTCATGGATATTAGAATTAATTTAAAAACACAAAAACTACATAGTGTTTTTTATGAAAATATATTAGTATCATCACTTATATTTAAGGGAATATGGAGAAAAACAGTTCTAGAACTCGCCTTTTAGTAGGTTTATGTCGATCAGGATCAACTATGCTACAGAAAAGCTTGAGTCACGCAGGTGGAGTAACTACGTCCAGAGGACTAATTAATTACGGCGGAATAAGTCAAGTCCCTGACTATTCCGTATTGGAAGGCGCACTTGAAACAGAAGGAACTTTCCTTGTTCATAGAGAAAATATCGGAGGTCCAACTGTAAATCATTGCAGGCCTAGTTTAGTTAGAAACATGAGTGATATAGAACGAACCAAACCGGTAGTTTTGGTTCGAGACCCATTGCAAGTTTATGATTCATGGAAAAGGCAAGGATGGGGGAATTTAGCATTTTTTCTAATAGCTCATCAAAGCTTGATTGAATTTCGAGAATCTACTGGACAAAACGGACTAAGCGTAACTTACGAGGAACTTACAACTTATCCGCAAGTAATACTAGAAGATATTTTAACGCATTGGGGAATGCCTTTCGACGAAGAAATGATACAAAGAATGATTGTATGGCCACAGGACTTCACAGCTGAAGACACTGTGAGCGCACTAATAGAACGCTCTCACCCTAGTGTAGAGCAGATTCAACAACGTTTCAGGGCAAATGTCAGGAAAGGTGTACATGACACTTTGCTTAACGGTGAACAAAGAATAAGGAGCGTTGAACGCCAAACACATCTCACCAAAGAAGAAGAAAAAGTGATTGAAGAATCTTGTATGGATGCTTATGAAAAAATCCGTGAAGAGGTAAGAAGAAGACTACCCTACCCACTCTGATTGCTCATAATCTGAAGGAGAAATAATAGCAAGTGGACTCTTTGCAAAAAACTTAACAGAATCTACTCCAACTAGGCTAACCATCTCCCAAGTTGGAAGCAAAGGGAATGGACTTTGAAATACAGTTTGCTGATCTTCAAATGATAATTGTCGGAAATTTCGGCGTGTAATATATAAAGGGCCATCCGCAGTTGACAGAAATTTAAGCTGTGTAGGTTTTAAACCCACGGGGACAAAATCAGAGCCTCTAAAAGAACTCCCAAGGAAAAAATTAGGATTAACAGCACTAATAATTCCTTTTAACCCTCTCGGTCTTTTCTTCATTTCCGCTCTTCGCGAACGACTAAATAAACGACTAATTGTATTTTGTGGTGCCCCTGGGCAATTCCAAGCTCGTGTTAATTCGAGAAAGTCATCTGGGGGGAACCCACATTCCCAAAGTAGTTCTTTCTTATATTGTCGATTCACAGGTGAATAAGCTACCCAGGCAAAAGGATCGTGTCCACCCTCAAGAAACATCCCGTACGATCCGACAGAATCAAGACGATTTTCATGCAAATAATGAAAATCTGTAGCACATCTTTCGCTTACCTCTTCATCTACACTATGAAAAACCTGTTCTTTCCCATGTGAACTTTCAGCAAAACATTGTGCGTCTTTCTTACGTATGCGATCTGAATGAGAAGCCGCAAGATGCATAATGAGATCCCAATTGTATTGGGAAGATGGAATGGTGGGGAATGAAGCGAGGCTCGAAAAATCAAGCGAAGAAATCCCATCACAAAGCCGTCTTTGGTCAGAATTACGTAGGTTCACCACGTCTTGAAGAGCATTAGCCGTGAGATGGAAAACAATTTGTAGACACAAGTCTATCGGATCAATTTCGGGATCTGACAATAAATCACGTAATTCACGATGTTCAAGTAAATATTGTTTCAACGGAAGAAGTACGGGGTTGCCGACAGGCTTAAAATCATCTCTCGCTAAATGACCTCTCCCTTGTTTTCTAGCGCGATATGCGTTCAGTCGTCCTCGTAGAACACACAAACGTGATTCGACGGGTGAAGAAGTATTATTATTTTCTACATTAGAAGTATTGTAAACTACTCCAGCTGTTTCCAAATCGGTTTTGGTTTTGACGAGGGCCATGTGCCCTTTATAAAGAGATTGAGGGATTTCGGGAATTTGTCCAACAGTTAAATCAACTAAAAAAATCTGCTCTTGATCAGGATTTTTAAACTCTAACCAAATATGGTCATCATGAACCAAGTCCCCATTTACAACAACCCGTCCTCTACAAATCGAGGAATTCTCAAGTGGAACACCTTGATTAGCTAAAAATTCAGAAAAGAGCAAAGTACTTACTCCGCACTGTCCATGCGGATTAAAAGGCGCCGCCTTTTCAGGATCATTAAATGGTGTTTTTTCAGGGAAAGCACTGTCTTTAAGCCAAGCTGGTGCTAAATCTAACAAGAAAGTTTCTGCCAAAACTTGTAATTTTCCTATTTCTATCCCTGTTCCAATTCTTAACTCCTCCATTAATAAGCTTTTTAAAAAAGACACCATACTACATCTCTTTTCTTTCTCTTGTCAACCGCCAAAGCTACTGTTAAAATAACCAACTTAACTTTGAATCAATGGAGTCAACAATCTTCATGGACGCAGATGGGACATTGTTTTTCGGTCCAAGGCGACATGGGGTTAAAATAATTAAAGAAGATATTGGACAACAAAAACTTGTTACCTGTCCAGAAGTTGGAGAAACGGAAGTTTTAGAGGTAACAACAGCACGATATGCGACATACATAAGTATAAAAACTATCGGACTTTTAAAAGGTTTAAAAGAGGATGGGGGAAGGTTAGTTTTAATCACAGCCGGAACACAACAAGGTGCTTTGCGCAAAGCACAGCTTTTACCATTAGATCACGTTGTCTGTGAAAACGGAGGGATTATATACGATAACAAAATGCAAGAAGATAGAGCTTGGACAGATTACATTTCAATTGGAGTAGAAAATTTGAGAACGCAATATCAACACTTATTAGCCACCATGCCAAGAGGGGTCACTGCAGAGATGAGGGAAGCCTCGATTCATGTTCGAAACATCCTACTGTCTCGAGATGAATTTACGGATTGGGGTTCAGGCATGCAACTTACAGACGGATTAGAAAAAGTCTTCAACTATGGTCACTTTATTGTTCATTCATCCAGATCTGGAAAAAAGAATGCTGCCTGCTATTTAACTGGAGGTAATAATAGGAGCACTCATCACATTGGCGATGATGAAAACGATTTGGAATTATTTGAATGGGTAGAACAAGCTCATGTCTTGGGGCATGCCAATACTAGAGTTTTAGAAGTGGCAAAAAGGCGGGGCTACAAAATATCAACACGACGCTACTTCGATGGCATTAATGAAATATTAATAGGATTAAATCCTTGACATGGAAGAAAATTTTAGAAAATTAAGGCGGACCGTAAATGAAGCCATGATAGGTGAATTCCCTATTTTTACAGATGGACCTCAAAAAGGGATGAAAATTTTAGCACATCGACCAACATCCTTACAGGTTGGAGAAACATATGAAGGTTTTAGATTTGTAACTTGGGGAGGCGATGGAATGATTTTTTTAGACCAAGACAATGATGACCGAGTTGTGAAATGTTTTTGGCCAAGCAACAAATGTATACAAAACATGCAAGGTGAGTTAGAAGGTGCTAGACGCACAGAAGACCTGAAGTATACACCAGATGTTTTATGTGTATCTGAACAGGAAGTTATGATTGCGTACTCTCGTATTAGAGGCAGTCTAATGGCGATACCAAATATACGAAATCAGCATATACTTAATGAGCGTACGGAAAACACTCTTTCAGATCGCGAGATATATGAATACCTGACGAGACTTCTTGAATTAAACCAACGTGGTATATATGTAGATATGGGCGTGGCTGCATGGAATTTTGTGCTCACCTCATCTGGAGTCATCTTTCTGGAACCAAATAGCCATCGAAACAGATCGATACATGGAGTTTTTGCATATCGGCCAATTATGAATTATATCGTAAGATACGGATTAGAACATGGAGCTGATCAAGCAACTATAGCTACGAGCGTAATTAGTAGTTTCCAAAGGTTTCTGGAAATGAATAGAGAGATTTTTAGTTTGAGCGATCCCAGTGCCCCCCCCGATATCGAGGTGGAATTCCAAAAAGAATTTACCAGGGGTGCGTTTCAGAAACAATTTATAGATGACAAAGAAGCTGAATTAAGCGAGTTATTTAGGAGTTATTTTCAATAAGGCTATCGATACAACACTCGGGAGTCTATCCTTAGGGGGCTTTTTATAGTTCACTAGAAACCTCCTACAACAGCCAACTCGCAATCGCGAAATAAATCGCGACGCTCAGAATATCCTGAATGATTGTGCCAATCGGTCCGCTTGTGTTAGCCGGATCAAGCTTTAAATTTCTAAATAGAAACGGTACCAATAGACCGGTCAATAAAGATGACATTACGGCTCCAATAACAGATAATCCAAGCACTACGGCAATCCACAAGTCGTGATGTAGAATGAAATTCGCAATCATCAAAATCACGCTCAAAATAATCGCTAAAATCGATACTATTAAAAATTGTTTGAAAAAATATTTCAAAATATTAATTTGCCTGAAAACGGCAAAATCTCTTATTGAAAATGCTTCAAGTTGTGTCCCTACCGCATCCGCCATGTAAACAACAAGCGGTATAAATGTCGCAAGAATTATATTTTGCGCTAGGACATGTTCAAATTTCCCCACGATATCCGCCGCAAGAATCCCTCCAATAAGCCCGATAACAAGCCACGGCAAGCGATGTTTGACCGCCTTAAGAAGAGGTATTTCCAATATGTTATCGAAATCGGTATGTGGTTTGTGAATACCGCCGAGGTGCATGATATCTTCACGCAACTCTTTGTTGAGAATTGATAAGATTGTGTCACTCGTAATCGCACCGAGAAAAACACCTTTCCCATCAACAATCGGTATTGTCTTGATAGTGTTATGTAACGCCAAGTCGGCGGCCTTTTCTTGAGGATCGGTAGGTAAGACTGTAAAAAGTTTTTCCTCGCATAAAGAGGCAACGCCGGTACTTCGCGGCAGTCTGTAAATTTCCTTTGCCGAAACAATCCCGCGCAGTCGTTTAGTCTTATCGACAACATAAATATAACTAACCGTTTCGAATTTATTGCCGTTCTTGAGGAGGTAATTGTAAACTTGTCCGAGTGTATACGATATCGGTACGACAGGAACCTCATTCGTCATTTTGTGGATGGCGGCGAGATGATGATAGGTGTTTTTTTGTTTTCGTGAGACCATTTTTATTTCGTGAAGCGTACCAGCGCCAGGGCAAATAAGAAGCAGGCCGTATATGCAACGGCAAAATTAACCCAGTGAGTTTTTACAAATTGAGCATTTAGCAGTATCAATAAAACGCTAAAGAAAATCGCGG
>JBAYGX010000099.1:0-5557 GCA_041666465.1 Candidatus Altimarinota bacterium | reverse complement strand
AGTCTGTGTCTGTTAGTAATTTGTCGAAATCATCTAGAATTGCTCTTCTATTTTGCAATATGGAAATATCTCGTTCTGTCACTTCTTTGCCAAATTTGTCTGAGAAATTTTTTACTGCATATTCTTTACTAATATTTTCAAAAATGTCTTTTTTATCTTTATTAATTACGGCATATCCCGATGATTGAAAATCAATCCTTGACACGCCCTTAATAAAGTTGATCAGAAGCAAGAAATTTTCATGACAACTATCTAGGTTTACCTTTGCTTTTATTAAATTTTGATCTAATTCATTTTTTGAAAATAATTCAAAAGCTTTCTTTGTTGTATTCCAAATTTCAAAATCAAAGCGTGGTGTAAATTTGCCGTCTTCTTTTTTTATCAATGTAACTTTGCAAATTTTTTCTGTTTGAGGAGTTCTTTTAAGTACAAATCTTTTAATTAATCCTTTTTTCTTATTTTTGAAGTACCAAAGATTGCTACTCTTGGTTTCATTGATTTCTACATCTTCAAATGAATCCTCACCGATAATAAAATCTGTTTGTTCGAATTGTGGAAAAATTTTGTAAAGTCCTGGCATAGTGTATGTGCTTGTTGGCATTTTCCCCCTCTATAAAAGAAAAATCAAATTCGTTTCCTCTTTAAAAAAACTGACCGAAGGTCAAAAGAGAAAAATGTATTTCTCGCTAACGTCGGAGAGTATGCGATGTTGACTGATGATAAAATATGCCGGAGGCATATCATCAGTCAATCTGGAAGAGCGGGGTTGTGCGGTGGGATTGGAGATTCCTTTCTTGAAATACATGAAAAATATTCAGGATTTCTGAATCAGTTTATTAGCAGGTGGACCGTATATTCTCCTGTTGAGTAATTCCTGAATGTGATTTATTCTGTAATATTATCCTGGCATTCAGCTAATTCGATTACTAATTTACTCATCATATCCCAATAATGATTGGCTTCTGAGTCTTTCCAGAGAAATATGCCGCCACCAACTAATACCGAAGTAATAACAAAAGTAATAATGATCTCTTTGTGCTTTTTCATTGATAAGGATTTATGGATAACTTGATCAATTGTACACTAAATCATCTTCGATTTCGTCTAACTCTTGCATATGCATTTCTTTTTAACAGCTTTTATTCCGCTTCTACATTCCCCGCATCCGGATTCAGATCGGTTGGGTCAGGACATTCGCCATCAAGGTTTGATTGTGCGTTGCAGAGAGTCCCGTCGATGCGTTTGCACATCGGAGTTTCCGTTCCGAGGCCTTCGACCTCTCCTCCCGTGATTGCGCAATAGACTTCGGCATCGTTTTCGTAACCTGTTACCTTCATCCCACCTTCAGGACATTCTCCGCGGAAAAAGGCCCATTCTTCGCATTGTCGATTGTCTTCAAAAATACAAACGCCATATTGTCCGTTTTTGTTTTCTCGCATTTCGAGCGTTCCGCCTTTTTGGATGCAGTTTTCAGATGCCGGATTTGCTAGGCTGGTTGTTGTTGATACATCTACGGAAGAATTTTGGCATCCTGATAAAAGTATCATAAGTCCGAAAACTGTGCTGATGATTGAAAATGTTTTTTTCATGTTTTTGTTTTAATTAGGATTAAATCGCCCAGATTTGTTCCAGTCGGTCCTGTTTTTATCAGTCCGTTATTTTTTTTGAAAAAATGGTAGGAGTCGTTGTTTGCGAGGTATTTTGCGATGTCTGTTTTTGATGTTGATTCAGATGCGATTGCGCCGGTGATTTTTTCCGGGCAAATTCCGTCTACACCGTCTGTTCCGATCGAGAGGACTGTTGTATTTTTCGGCATGTTTTTCAGGCAGGCAAGGACGAATTGCTGGTTTCTTCCGCCTTTTCCTTTGCCTGTTATTTTGACTGTTGTTTCTCCTGTTAGGATGTACAGCCCTTTTGTAATTTTCTTTATAATTTCGGTAGCTTTTTTATTGCAGTCGCCTTCCATGTGAGAGTCTCGAATCTTTGGGTGATATTTTGATGCAATTTTTTTTGCCGTGAGTGCTGTTGTTTCGTGATTTGCTAGAATTTTTGATTTCACGTTTTCTATTTTCTTTGGTGTCTCTTGTAGTTTTTTTGGAGGAGTGATTTTATATTTTTTGAAAATATTCAGCGCGTCATTTACAGTAGTCGGATCCGGTGAAACCGGGCCTGATGCAATTGCGCTTAAATCGTCGCCCAGGACATCTGAAATTACCAAATTGAGGCAAGTTGCCGGATAAATCGCTTGCGCAAGCTGGCCGCCTTTTATTTGCGAAATATGTTTGCGAACCGTGTTGATTTCATTAATATTTGCGCCGGATTTAAGTAGTAGGGAAGTGAGTGCGATTTTTTCCTTGAGTGTTATGCCTTTTATGGGAAGTGGCATGAGTGCCGATCCGCCTCCGGAAATTAATGTTATAACCAGATCTTTTTTGCCGGCTTTTTGCGCGATTTTTAAAATTTCTTTTGCACCTTTGACTCCGTTTTGATTTGGGAGTGGATGGCTGGCGTAAATGTATTTTATTTTCTTGAGATTCGGAGTGGTTTCTCCTTTTGGAATCGTTATAAACCCATCTGTTATTTTGTTGCCGAAATGTTTTTCTGTCGCCTCAGCCATTTTTGCGGTACCTTTTCCGGTTCCAATTACAAAAATTCGATTGTATTTCGAAGAGTCTAGTTTTTTAAATTCATTTAAAACAAGAGTGTATGGGTCGATCGCCTCAAGAGTTTTTTCCGCTATATCCAAAAGAATGGCTCGCTCTTGTTTTTCGAGTGGTTGTAGTCCTTTTAGGAGTTCTTTGCGATTTTTGATCATGTTTAGAAAGCTTCCTTATTCACAAGGAATTCCGGCGTTTTCCCCGATAATGCATCAATCAAGTTCTGTGCGGCGATTATTCCCATCTTGTCCCTTGTATCGATTGTTGCCGATCCCAAGTGAGGGGCGATAACTGTGTTAAGACATTCTGCCAATCCCGGTTTCATCTTTGGTTCGTCTTCGAATACATCGAGACCTGCTCCGAAAATCTGATTTGTTTTTAGAGCTTTTATAAGCGCCATTTCGTCTACTACCGGTCCACGAGCAGTGTTTACGAGAATTGTACCTTTATGCATCCAGTTTAGGACTTGCTCGTTTATTAAATGGTGAGTTTCTTTGCAGTAATTTACATGAACTGAAATGAAGTCGCTTTCTTTGCAAAGTGTTTGCATGTCGACTTTTTTCGCTCCGAGCGATTTCTCCATGTTTTGGTTGCTGTTCAGATCTGTGTACAAGATTTTCATGCCGAATCCTTTTGCCATTTTGGTTGCCATATTTTCGCCGATTCTTCCGGCTCCGACTATACCGAGTGTTTTGCCTGTTATTTCTTTTCCGAGAAGTAGCATTGGTCCCCATCCTTGGAATTTCCCCGCTCTCATATACACATCGCTTTCCGCCATTCTGCGCGCGACTCCGAACATAAGTGCGATTGCCATGTCGGCTGTCGTGTCCGTAAGTACGCCGGGGGTGTTCGTAATCATGATTTTTCTCTTGCTTGCTGCTGCGACATCAATATTGTTGAATCCGACTGCGTAATTTGAAAATATTTTGCATTGTGGTCCTGCCGCTTCGAATACAGCATCGTCAATTGTATCTGTTAGGAGTGGGATTACTCCGTCGCGACCTTTTACTTTTTCCAGTAACTCTTCACGAGTTAGAACTCTGTCGTCAGGATTCATTTCGAATTTGCCGAATTTTTCCTCAAGCATTTTTAATCCTGTTTCCGGTATTCTTCTTGTTACATATATATTCATAATTGTTAGTTAAGATAGGACTTAGTTTCTAGTAGACTAGTGAAGAGGGGAAATTAAGACATGACTTTTGACAAATAATTCTTGATTCGTGTTAGCCCCTCGATAATCATTTCTTGTGTGGAGACATAAGAGAATCTTACGAAATCTTCTCCGAAAAATCCGAATACTGTTCCCGGTAGGATAAGTACATTTGCCTCTTTCATTACGCGATCGCAAAGTTCAGCCGATGTAATCCCAAGTTTATCCATGATTTGTTTAACATTTACCATTAAATAGAAAGCGCCTTTTGGAGCGTGGCATTTCATTCCCGGAATTTCATTTACCATCTTCACCATTAAATCTCGTCTGACTTTATATTCCGTAAGCATTTTTTTGACTTCGTCTTGCGGACCTGTAACAGCTTCGATTGCGGCATATTGAGCAGGTGTGTTTACGCAAGAAATATCGTTGCATGCCAATTGCTCGAGAGCTTTTGCCATTTGCGCGTTTTTTGTAACGCCCCAACCGATTCTGTAACCTGTCATCGCATAAGTTTTTGAACAACCGTTAAGAACGACTGTGCGTTCAGGCATTCCCGGCATACTCGTGATTGAAACATGCTCTCCTTCATGTACCATTTCGTTATAGATTTCATCTGATAAAACCCATAGGTCGTGTTTTACTGCGATTTGTGCGATTTTTTCAAGAAGTCCTCTTGTGTAAACTCCTCCGGTTGGATTTTGTGGAGAGTTTACGATGATAAGTTTTGTCTTTGGCGTGATTTTTGATTCCAATTCTTCCGCACTGAAATTGAAATCGTTTTCTTCTTTAAGTTGAATCGGTACGACTTTTCCTCCCAAGTATTCTGTTACCGATCCGTAAATCGGATAACCCGGATTTGGGATTATTACCTCGTCACCTTCGTCTATAAGTGCGTTAATCATGTAAAACATGATTGGTTTTCCGCCCGCTACTACAACGACATCTTCAGGTTTGTAATCTACTCCCGTATATTTGCCAGTTGATTTCGCGACAGCTTCTCTTAATTGTGGAATTCCCGGGGTGGCTGTGTAGTGAGTTTGATTATCTTTTATTGCCTTAATTGCGGCTTCATTTATGTTCGCAGGAGTATTAAATCCCGGTTCTCCAATCTGTAAATAAACCAATTTTTTTCCTTGCGGTTCAAGAACTTCTTTCTCGAATTTCTTGGCTTTCCCGATTACGGAAAAAGCGTTTTCGGTTCCGAGGCGTGGCATGCGGGTGGAGAAGGATTTCATGGGGATATAGTTAGTTAGTAAGCTAGTGAACTAGTAGGGCTAGTGAAGAGGTGAGAAGAGAGGACATAGGAGCTAGTGAGGATAGTAAAGATGCTAGTGCAGAGAGGAGAAATTTATGACTTACGACTTATGACCTTTACCGCTTTTTCAAAAATTTCTTTTGAGGTTATTCCGTATTTTTTCATTAATTCGTCCAGTTGTCCCGATTCGCCGAATGTATCTTGGATTCCAACCATTTCCATCGGTACCGGGAGTGATTGAACCAAAACTTCCGCGACTGCGCTTCCCATGCCTCCGGCCAATTGGTGTTCTTCAGCCGTTACAACGCATCCGGTTTTTCGTGCTGATGCGATTATTGCCTCTTTATCTATAGGTTTGATTGTGTGTAAATTTATGACCTCTGCTGATATTCCTTTTTGAGCCAATACTTCTGCGGCATCCAATGCTTCTGCAACCATTGTCCCACATGCGATTATTGTGACATCTTTTCCTTCTTTCATTGTTATGGCCTT
>JBAYGX010000098.1:0-5628 GCA_041666465.1 Candidatus Altimarinota bacterium | reverse complement strand
CCTCGAAGTGATGATGAAGAGGTGCTATTAGGAAAACTTTTTTTCCTCCTCGGAGTTTTTTTGAAAGAAGTTGGATTATTACCGATATTGTTTCTACGACAAAAATAAATCCGATAAAGGGGAGTACGACAACCGAATTTGTCATCATCGCAATTACCCCCATTGTCGCGCCAAGTGCGAGTGCGCCCGTGTCACCCATGTAAAACTTTGCCGGTGGAATGTTAAACCACAGAAATGCGAGTGTCCCGCCCGTAATGAGTCCGCAAAATGCCGATAGTATGAAGAGTCCTTTTGCAAAAGAAATCGCTCCCAGGCCCAAAAATGCGATGATTATTAAGCCTCCGGCCAGACCGTCCAGGCCGTCGGTTATGTTAACTGAATTTGCTGATGCTAAAATTATAAAAATAAAGAGCGGAATGTACCAAAGTCCGATTGTGAAGTCGCCAATTCCCGGGATATGCAGAGCATTATATCCGAGCTTGTAGTAAAACCAGAGGCTTCCTGCAAGTGCGAAGAGTGTGAGCCAGAACATTTTTGGTTTTACATTTATGCCTTTCGACTTTCCCCATCCGCGAATATTGAAGTAGTCGTCGATTGCACCTAGCAGTGCGACTGTTACGAGTGTGAATATTGGGAGATATGTTTCATTTCTGTTCCAAAGAGATCTTTCAATGATGTCAAAATATGCGAGTGCTTGTGAAATGATTATTACAAGTAGAACTGTCCCCCAGATTAAAATTCCGCCCATTGTCGGGGTGCCGCTTTTTTTGGTGTGGAGTTGCGTAAAAAGTGTCGATTTAAGTCCATCCGGTGTCGTTTCACGGATTTGTTTACCGATTTTATATTTATGAAGGAGATTGATGAAAGGTTTTGCAGAAAAAAGTGCAATGAAAAATGCCAAGCTTGATGGGATGAAAATTAATATGAGGTGGCGGACTGTGTCGGTGAGGGGCATAAGAGAGGACCTAGGAGCTAGAGAAGATAGTTAAGATGCTAGTAAAGAGGGGAGAAGAGAATAAGTAAGCTGGTGAAATACTACCAGATATAAGAGTTGTAAATCCAATCAAGTAAAAGTTTTGTTTCTCCGAAGCGATCTTCCGAGCCAAGCATTACGGTTAGAATTTCATGTCCGACCGGGTTTTTGCCGACTGCGATTAAGCATTCTCCGGCGCCATTGGTTTTACCAGTTTTTAATCCAGTGATGTTCAAATATGACCCGAGTAGTTGATTCGTTGATGTGAGTTCATGAGTCGGATATCCGTTTGTCCCCGTGACTGTTGCGGAAGTTAAGCTTGTGATATTGCGAACGAAATCGTTTTTGAGCAGGTACATGCTTAAATGAGCCAGGTCTTGTGCTGTCGAATACCCTTGATCGTCGATTCCGCTTGCGCTTGTGAAAGAGGTTTCGTTCAAGCCAAGGAGTTTAGCTTTTTGGTTCATTTTTTCAACAAAATTTTCTTCACTTCCGGCATTAAATTCTGCAAGTGCGGTTGCGGCATCGTTTCCGGATTGTATTAAAAGTCCGTAAAGTAATGATTCGACGGTTATTGTTTCTCCCTGTGCCAACCACATTTTAGAGCCTTCTTGCGTTGTTGCGTTTCTACTTACCGTTACAACATCGTCGAGTGACTCTTCTTCGAGAATTATGTATGCCGTCATTAATTTCGTCAGGCTTGCTATCGGGTGTTTGTCGTGTTCGTTTTTTGTATAAAGAGTTGTGTTTGATGTTATATCAAGCGAATATGCGGAGTCCGCGTAAATAACCGGTTCGACTTTGCCCTCTTTTAATATTGGTATGGATTTTATTTCAATAAGTTTGCCAAGTTCGAAATCGTTTTCGGTTGGAATTGATGGCAGCATGTTTGCTTCAAGCGAATTGGCTTGAAGGGATCCGAGAAGTAAAAGTGAGAGTAGTGCGCGGAGCATGAGAGAGGACTTAGGAACTAGTTAAAGCTAGTAGGCTAGGAAAGAGGAGAGAGGATTTTTGAGATTTCATCTTGAGTTAATTCACGATATGTTCCTTCTTTTAGTGTTTTTAATTCGACGGGTCCGATGCGTGTTCTTAATAGTTTTGCAACAGGATGGCCGAGCATTTCAAAAACTTTTCTTATTTGTCTTTTTCGTCCTTCCGTCAGTGTTAATTGGATTTTCGTGTGTCGTTCGTTTGAATCCAAGACCTTGTAAGGCATCGGGTTTAGTGCGTATCCGTGAAGTTTTAGAGTGCCGGAAGTAAGTCTTTTTAGCGTGTCCCTGGAAGGTTTCCCCGTCACCACGACTTCATATTCTTTTGAGTGTGGGAATTTCGGATGAGTGATGCGGTTAATTAAATTCCCATCTGTTGAGAGAATTATCAATCCTTGCGATTCATAATCCAATCGTCCCGCCGGTTTGGTTTTTCTTAACCCTTTTGGAAGCAAGTCCATTATTGTTTTTCTGTCGCTATAATCGGAAACCGTTGAGAGGTGTTCTCTTGGTTTGTTTAATGCGATATAAATATGATTTTTGAGTTTTTTTATCACTTTATCTTCGACTTTTATTTCGTCCTTTGCAGGGTCGGCTTTTTCGCCAAGTTTTGCTTTTTTGCCGTTTACAAAAACTTTTCCTTCCGAAATCAGAACTTCCGCATGTCGGCGCGAACAATAACCGAAATTCGCGATGATTTTCTGGATGCGTTCGCAAGAAATTGCCGGCAAGGTCTCTTTTGAGACGGCACTTTTCTTAAGAGTAAGAGGACTTGCGGTCCTGCTACTGGACCCAGTAGTAGAACCTTTTTTCGTAGTTTTCTTCATAAAATGGTATAAAATTCGAGCCTAGCTCGATTAAAATTTCTGCTTCCGATTCCCAATTGATAGGCGAATAATCTTCCGGTACGACAGTTTGGGTAATTGCCGTTGGAATAAGTTGTTTTATGGCATTTACGGTCTCCGATTCCAAATTCGGTGTTGTTCCGAGATCGAAAATCGTCGTTTCGGCTTCTCCGATTCTCGGTGCGTTTCCGTATCTAACGACATTTAGTCCGTATCTTGTCAGATAAATGAGAGTGTCTGTTGCGAGACCTTCATATTTTGAGCTGTTTACGATTTGGAGAGGTATGTTTTCTTGGTAAATTTGCGTGTTGTAGAAAAATAGATTTGCGAAAAGTTGTATTTCCGAATAATCGTCAGAGCTTGGTACGAGTACGAAAGCGCCTCCATAATCTTCTCTCGGCGGTGTATATAAAAATCCGCCAGCTTGTTCTGGATTGTCATTAAGTACTTGCGATAACATTGAGTCTTCCCCGAATCCATCCGCTATCTCTCCGAGATATGCCATTTCGCTTATGCTTAAATTCGTAACAAAATTGTCCGAGATTGCATCATACAAATCTTTGATTTTGCTTGGACTTGTAAGAATTCCTGCCGATAGTGCTTTTTCTTTTATCGCATTCAATATTGTTTGCTGGCGAAGACCTCTATCGAAATCGGAAGTGGTTTTTCTGCTTCGCGCGTATTTAAGGGCCATGTCTCCATCGAGGTGATTTTCTCCCGCCGGGAGTGAGAATGTTTCGTAAAATCCTGTTTCGCCTATCGGATATTGGTTGTCATAGAAGCTCTCATCCAAATAAATATCTATTCCATCCATTGCGTCTACAACTTCCGTGAATCCGTCGAAGTTTATGAGTGCATAATATTGTATTTCGATCCCGAGGATCTCACCGATTTTTATTGATGTATCTTCGAGTGCAAGGGTTTGTGCTTCCGACTCTTGGTATCCGTTTTCTTCGTATATCATTTTTTTAAGTTCATAATATCTGTTAATTCTGTCAGAGCCGATTTCTTCATCTTTTACATAAAAATCTCTCGGTATCGAAAGCATTGGTATCAAATTATTCTTTTCATCCAATGATGCGACGATAATTGAGTCCGTTAATTCGGCTCCGTCATGATCTCCCCCGCCGATTCCCAGCATTAAGAAATTCGTGTGGCCGAATTCGTCCTCTTTTAAAGGACTGCTTACTATAGAGAGAAGTATATTTTTAACAGATAGTGTTGATACCGTATCGATTACTTTTGCGGCGACGGTGTATGTTACGAGTAGTCCGGAAATTATTATTGCGAATATGATGAAGTGGGATTTTATTTTGGAAAAAATCCATGATAGGGTTTTTCTTGCCGTTTCTTGTCTTTTTATATAATGGTCGGAGCGGATTTTTTTCTTGTTGAAATCCATAATTATTTTGTTCCTTCGCTCCCGTAATCAGAATTAAGGTCGCTCAAGAGCGAAATAATTATTTACGAGTTGCGATTTGTGTTTTTGTACGCGCGGTATTTTAGAACGGAAGGGAGGAAGAAGCAAGGAGCTGGTGAACTAGTAAAGATAGTGAGCTAGTGAAGAGGGGAAAAAGAGAGGACCTAGTAGACTAGAGAAGATAGTAAAGCTAGTGGTGAAGGGAGAAGGGGAAGAAGGACTTAGTTTCTAGTGAAGAGGGGAGAATTAAGAAGAAATTTCATGTTTTTTTAATGTTGCCGTGGTAGTGAGATGATATGTTTTTGCGTAAGCTTACATTTTTTCAAATTTTTTGTTTTGGATTTTTTGCCGGAATTTTTATTGCAAAAGATTTTTCCGGGTCGGTTTGGTTTTTTGTTGCGAGTGTTTTATTGATTTGGTTGGGGTTTAAATTCAAGATGCGGTTTTTGATTTTACTTGCCGGTGTTTTTTTTGGCGCGTTTAGATTCTTTATAAGTATTCCCGATTTTTCCGATGCCGCTTTTATCGGTTTTTATAACGGTTCGGAAGTTTCTTTTTCAGGTGTTATTGCACGAGAGGTGGATACGCGAAGCGATTGTCAGAACTTGTATGTTGATGTTGAGGAACCCTTGTATGGCACTGTGCTTGTTAAAGTAAATCGATATCCGGAGTATGAGTATGGTGATGAGATTTTTGTTTCGGGTGAGTTGCAAGAACCGACCTCTTTTTCGGATTTTTCTTATAAGAATTATTTGGCTCGATATACGGTTTATAGCGTTTCTTATAGTCCGTATATTGAAAAGATTTCGAGTGGTAATGGAAATGTTTTTTTAAGCATGATGTTTTCTTTTAAGGGGAAATTCGAGCAGGTTTTAAATGAAATTTTCCCAGAGCCTTCCGCGAGTTTGGCGGCAGGGTTATTGCTTGGGTCGAGAAGGGGAATTCCCGAGGATGTTCAAAATGATTTTCGTGATGTCGGATTGTCGCATATCGTGGCGATTTCAGGATATAACATTACGATCGTGATTGCTCTCGTGTGTTCGCTTTTGAGTTTTATGCCGAAGCGGCGGCAGATAATATGCTCGTGTATTTTTGTTGTGCTTTTTACGCTTTTTGTCGGAGCTTCGGCGGCGGTTGTTCGTGCGGCGATCATGGGATTGATTTCTTTGATGGCGATTTTTTTTGGACGGCGAAATTTCGCATTGAGGTCGATGTTGTTCGCGGCTTTTTTTATGAATCTTTTTAATCCCAAAATTTTTATTTACGATGTTGGATTCCAATTATCTTTCGCGGCGACTTTTGGAATTATTTATGTGTCGCCGATTCTTAAGGAGTTTTTCGAGGTGAGGTTGCCCAGGATTTACTCATTGATTCCGCAAACTTTTTCCGTGCGTGATAGTT
>JBAYGX010000097.1:0-5700 GCA_041666465.1 Candidatus Altimarinota bacterium | reverse complement strand
CTGATACTTATCCTGTTCGGGCGGAATTTCTTCCTGCCATTCAACATGACCTTCAACCACTACCCATACGTCTCCCTTACTATCACTAAGCTCAAGAACTGACTTTGGATCAGGTAACTTCTTGGGGTCCTTTAGCCATGTCTTTAAACGCTTATCTTTTTTCCATGTGTCATAAGTGGGCCTATACGTCTCAAAGATGGGGACATCGTCGGGTCTAAGATTTGGAGATTCATGCAAAGTGCACGAAGGGTCAATATCTCTCATACCCACCTGCCAAGCACCCTCAAAGATCGCTGAACTAGGTTCATTCGACCATCTGTCACCGAGGAACTCAAAGTTATCCGCGACCAAGCCAAGCAATTCATTCAAGGCAATCCACTGATATTTTTTTCCTATTCTTTCCGCCTTATGTTCTGAACGATCGTACCTGTCTCGATTTACACTACTATCAAATTCGCCATGCAGTTTCTGGCTCCAGCCCAATTCAACAACTCGATTAAAAATCCAGCGTTGTCCTAAACCTGTATCAAAACGGTCGAGGGGATCGTTGATTCCGCCTCTATCGTCTAAGTAAGATTCTATTTCATTCTCAAAATGTTTTTTCTGTTCTTTAGGTAAAGATTGCTTTAACTCTTGGATCGCATCCTCTCGTTCTTTTTTCTTTTGCTCGTCTTGCTTCTTCAGTTCCTCCTCGTCAACTTTTTCACCAGGTTTTGTGTATTCGATAATCATTTTCAGCGTCTTAAAGTCCATGCCGAAAAAGGGGTTGCCCTTATTCAGAAGCTCCAGCTGCTTAGGGTTCAGGGTCTTTTTAAAATCTTCGAATAGACCTTTCCTATAAACTTTTGGGTGCTGTAAACGTCTACCTGACCAGTGGCCTAATGCAGGATCGATTTCGTATTTTCCGAAGTCACCTGGAAAATGAGTAAAGTTGTACATAACTGAAGACCATATATCTAAGAATCCTCGATCTTTTGTTGTATCTTTAAAGAAATCCTCGGGATAGTATTTTTCTTTCAGCAATTCATCGCCCGGTATTTTGTCCGGCCACGCGCTTCCATAGGGAGGTGTGATTCTAGAGCGGAAGGATTTGCTGATGACTTTCCGCGTTATGGCTGTCTCAATCACACCTGTTCCATAATCACGCATCATCAGATGGTTGGGTACGTGGCCTTTTTTGAAAATATTATTTAAGAACCACCGAGCGAGTTTTTTAAGCCCAACCTTGTCTTTATGATTTCGCAATACACACCCATAGGCAATGGCGTAAAGTCGCTCCAAGATATAAGGATCATCAACAGTTTTAAATTGCGAAAGTAACTCAACAATAACCGGTAGCCGCTCGGTCAAGATTGAAGCAAGCGCTTTTGTAGCCTTGTCTCTTAGAAAACGATTTGAACTCGAAAGGAACCATGTGAGCGTGATGGCATAGAGTTTTATCGACTCGTTTTGAATATGGTCCTTGCTGTGTGCCGACCATCCCCACTCAATCAGTCTATCGACTGCGCCGTGTTCACCGTATTGATAATGCAAAAAGCGCACCCACCACGAATCCCTCTCTGGCATCTTAAACCTGGAGAGATGTTTGTGCAGGAACTGTCCGTTGAATGGATGATTGGGTACTGCGGTTACGCTTAAGAAGGCATTTAATAGATCGCTGTTCCAACTCTGCTGAACGACTACTCTACGATTGATAAATGCTAGCACTTTCTTAGTATCTTTAGCGAAAGCATCTGGTTTTCTCCAGAGTAAACTCTCAATAAAAGATTCGACGGATATCCCATCATGTACATATGGCGCAATTTCAAAAAACTCCGTACCCTTGAGTTGCTCTGGACATTGGATAGAGAGAGCTTCAATAATGCCTCTATTCCAACCTGTGGCTATAAACTTCCCAACATTGGTGTTTTTTGCAAAGAATTGTCGGGGTGTTTTTCCTGACGCTCTAAACTTTATAAAAATAAATCTACCGATAAGATGATCGCTAAATTTCTGAAATGGAAATCTGTAATCAAACCCTGTTACCTCAACGGTGTCAGGTGAGTATCGCGCCACGCGTACCAGGATAAGATTCTTTTCTAGTGCTTTGATTAACTCGTTACATTGTGCTGTCGGGTGTGCGTTTTTGATGAGAGTGACCAGCTCTCCCTCTGTGATACGGTCCGTGTTTTTAGCCACCATTTGCTCGGCAACTTTTTCGATTACGGTATCCCAAATATTTTTATTAGGACCATGGTCAATATTAAACGCATCTTCAATCTTTTTTGAAGCCGTATCTATGAATTTCTCGAAAATATATGTAGCCCCTTCATGACCTCGGAATACCTGTTTCGGTTTTGTCTTGCCGTTATTCTTTTTCGTTCGCTCCTCGAAAGCTTTGCAAAACAAAAGTAGAAACAATGGGTTTTGAAACTCTGGCAATAGTAATGGTATTTCAGGAAGTGGCAGAGAAAATTCTTTAAAGAACTTATTTACTGCCTCCCATTCTCTGAATTGAAAACCTTGGTGATCTGCGCTGATAAAAAACTTCTCAAGGCTTTTAGTGAACACTTCGCGTTCAAAGCCGGAGCGAATGCTTACTACCAAGGCTACGTGAGGATATTTTTTAACCTCCTCAAGCAACACTTTAAGATTTTGTTTCCAAAATTTATTTGGCCTAGTCTCGTTCAGTGCGTCTATTATCAAAAAGGCTCTGGTCCGGGCCTTTTTACCAGCCTTATTTAAGTCGGCTAAAAGCTTTGTTTTATTGTATTTACCCTTAAGATTGGCCTGCTTTATTACCTGCATCCAAACATCCTGGCCTGGTGTAAAGAATTCTCCGAAAGAGAGGATAGAAGGTGCCACTTTAGCTGTACGATTTTCAATGACATCGCAGAGCAAGTGCGTCTTGCCGCTTCCGGCCAGTCCTTTAAGAAGCAAGAAAGGATGATTTGATAATTTTGCAGTGTTTCCTGAAGCAAAGCTCTCAAAGTATCTAAGTTCCTTTTGTGCTTCTCGAACATCGTGAATATCTGAAGCAATTTTGTCCGCTGGTCGAGGCCCGTAATTGGGAGCAACTTTATCTCTAATATCCGGCTGTCCCTCGGTTGGCTTAGCGACCTGCTGCTTCTCGATCCTTTCTTTTTCTTCACGAAGCTGGTCAGTAAACTTCCACGAAATCTTTAAAGCTTTTGCACTTTCGTTATGTATCGAGTGCCAAGGGATATCGTCCGTATCGTATTCTTTTATACCTTTCAATAAACCTAGGAGCTTGATGACTTCTGTCGAAAACTTTTTATACGTCCTTTGCAATTCTTTGCTTTCGTAGGCAGAGGAGACACCTCTAAATTCGCGGTCTAGTTTGCCGGTGTGACTGCGAATGGTTTTGTAGAAATCTCCATCTCTGGAAACACCTTCAAAAAGCTGGGATATCGGCAGCTCCACATTCAGTTTCGGTGTATATCTATGCCCAGCCTTTGTCTTGATTTGTTTTAGGTGGGAATTCAACCATATTTTATCTAAAAAGCAGTTGCTCATAAATTCTTGACACTCTTATACCATCTTCGTTTCAGGAACTGACAGAGTGCTCTTTGCCTAACTACTTCTTTGAGACGTAGTCAATTATTTTGTCCCAATCTAAGTCGTCTTTGGTGTAGAACAAATCGACAACGTCTTTGGTCATCTCATTTATTTTCTTGACATAAAGCTCTTTGAACGTCTCGTCCCGTTTCTTTGCTTCCTTATCTAGAGGTCGAATTATTTTTTTATAAAGCTGATCGTCCCCAGAAACTAATTCCCAAAAGGCTTGACCACAAATCTTGTGATAGGTAAGCTCCGGATCAGAATTAACTTTTTCAGGACGATTGTCCCGACCGTAAATGCATCCGTTTACTGAAATAATTTCCTGTTTCTTTCCATATTTTTTACGAAGAAGCACCTTCGCAACCTTCAAGTTATTTTTCATTGTGCTAACTTGGTCAGCGTTGCCCCAATTGGGTCCTGATTTAATGCCTACAATGTAAATCTTCTTATCTCTTTCAAATATCAAATCCACACTTCGGTATTTTCCTTCTTCTGCTTTTTCGCCTTTAAACACCTCATGGCATACGTGGATAGCAAGATTTTCCATGAGATCACCAAAAATTGTTTCTTCTTGAGACGATAAAAAGGCATCCAGAATACTTTTTGCCAAATCACCAGCAGTCTCAATATTTTTAGCTTTAAACAAGTATGGATTTTTCCGCTTTGAAACATCGGATAATTTTGCGGATTCAAGGCGAGTAAGTCTTATATCGTAAAACGGCTTGATAACATCAGAAGCAATAAAGGTATTTAGTTTTTCGTAGTTTATTTTCATATTTATGTAGTGTGTTTATTAATATTCTCAATTGCCAACTTGTGATATTCCTCTTTTACTTCGATCCCTATTGAATTTCTATCTAAGAGAAAGGCCGCGACCGACGTTGTCCCTGAACCTAGAAATGGATCGAGAACAACATCTCCGGGCTTAGTAAAAAGTTTTATAAACCAACTTGGTAACTCTCTAGGAAAAACTGCGCTGTGATTTTTGTTCGAGCTTTCTGTTGCCATGACTAATACGTTTGTAGGATAAGCCAGATCTCGGCCCACCCATTTAGAGACATTTTTTCCGAATCCACTACCGACTTTTGAATTATCTCGACGCTTATCTGTTTCGCTAAGATTCTTAAGACGTGTTTTCGCCCAGTCTCCCATAGGGACACGAACTTCGTCTTGATACATATTGAAATCTTTTTGCTTGTTGAACTGCAATAGACGCTCCCATGAATCACGAAAGCGATTTGGCCATTTACCAGGGAAACAATTCTTCTTATGCCAAATAAATTCTTCAGTCCAAAGCCAACCCTGTTTCCGCATCTCAATAACTAACTCCATCACATAAGTATGTCTTTCTCCATTTACCACCTTCTCTTTAATATTCAAAACAAATGTTCCCTTTGGATGCAAGACGCGGAGTAACTCTTCCGAGATAGACGAAAACCATTCCACATACTTGTCCGGGCCAATCCCTCCATAGGTAGATTTTCGTTGATCCGCATAAGGTGGAGAAGTAACGATTAGATCAACAGAGTTTGCAGGAAGTTTTTTTAAAACGTCTAGACAATCACCCAAAATAACATCGGCCTTAACTTTGGCTTTTGTTTTGGGATTAAACAAATCAGTTTTTTCTATAGTTTGAACTGTCATAAATTTATTTCTTTTTGTCATTTCTTACATTGCTGGTCTCTTCAAGAAAATGATTAAGATCAGACTGTTTTATCCTCCAGAGACCGAGCTTGGACGCCTTAAGTCTTCCTGATTCGATATACCTCGTCACCGAGCGAGTGCTTACTCTTAAAGTCTCGGCAACCTCCTCTATGGTTAAAAGTTTTTCGTTTGGGTCGTTTTGCATATGCTTAAACCTTATAAAGTATTTTATCTCTTATTGGCAAAAATGGCAAAATTTGTCAAAATAGGAATAAGAATGAAAATTACTATGGACAATGGAATTGTTAAAACCATCCTCAATGCGGTCGGGCAACGGTACAAACTGAATCCGGCCGCCGACACCTTCGAATTTGAGCTTGGCGGACTTGGCGTGCCGATCAATAACGAAAACGACTACCAGCTGGTGGTTACTGCTCTCGACGGCCTACAGGCGCAAGGTCTCATCAAGCATGAGATCGAGCGAAGCGGCACGCT
>JBAYGX010000096.1:0-5710 GCA_041666465.1 Candidatus Altimarinota bacterium | reverse complement strand
TGCTACCGCCGCTTCACACTACGAAATGAGCAATCGATATCTTTTTATTCGTGCTTATGTTGTGTTGCTCATTTCTCCGTGTTTCGCGGCGGCCGAGGCGCTCAGTGCCATCTCGAGAGTTCTGTGTGAATTTAACCACCGCAAACACCGCCATCGCCTCCGCCGTCCACTCCGTTCGCTCCTTTGGGTCGCTCACTCCGCCGTCCGCTTCGGCGATTGCGATGTTTGCTCATTGCCTTCGATAATTACATTTAGAGTTTAGTTTGCTAAATATTCAATGGCTTTTCCTTTCTTTCCATTGGTTTTAATCTTTTGCTCTTTTACCAGTTGCGAGAGATAACGCTCTGCGGTTTTATCCGAGATATGCAAAAGTTTTTCCACTTCGTCGTTTGTTATTTTTCCTTTCTTGGTAATTTCTGCAAGTATCCGATCAAGTTTCTTTCGTTTCCGAAATTGCAATTTCTCCCTCGCTTGCGCGAGTAGAGAAAGAGCAAAGCTTTTCTTGTTCTCCTCTGGAGAAACAACAACCACCACAGGCGGAATGATCACACCTGCGGTGTTTTCACCGCTTCGCGGTTCAGGCGTTACCGCCTGTGAACTTGGCGCTGACGCGCTTGCAACCGATTCGGCTTGCGCCGTAATCGTTTCGTCGGGCTTCGCCTCGCCCGTGGAAGTTTCCACGGAAACAATCGGGTCAATTCCCCCTAATTGACCCGATTCGCCTGTCGGCGATTCGACAGTTTTCGGCTCATTTTGAGCCGATTCTGGCACGCTTTCAGCGACCGAAACGGCTTCGCCGTTCGTTGTTCCGTCTTCGTCGGTTTTAGGGGTTTCTGTTTCTGGTGGCATAGTTACAGTTTACCACAAAACCTAACGTCTCCGCATTGCCCGCTCGCAAGCTCACTGTGGCTTATGTCTGTTCCTTGTTCGCGTTAACTCGTTTGACAACATATGCAGTTTGCTTTTTATAAGAAAAGAGAAACATTAGCAAAAGCGACGCAACAAGGATATAAATATTCCACTCAGCAGGATATAAAATCTTGTTCCAAAAAACTTCGTAAAGTTTCACAGAAATAAGCAGAATAAACATCGCGCTTAAAGTTCTGTACATATTATTTGCTTCTGAGAAAATTTCAATCTTCGGATCTTTTTTTGAGGCAGAAACGAAATCTTTATAATCGGCAAATTCTAGAAATGAGATTTTTTTCAAAAATGGTTCAACAATCAATGAGCCAAATCTGCTAATTACAAGACCGATGAAGTAATAAACAAAAGCTCCGATAATTACATCTTTTTGAATAAATGTGTATGTGGTTATTTTTTCCAAAATAACCACGAATAAAATACCAGGGAGTAGGTAATTGAAAAGGTTATAGGAGGTTATTTTGTCGAGTATTTCTTTCATGTTTGTTATTCTTCAACTTGACTAAAAAATGATTCTGGTGCCAACGATACCCAGCCTTCTCTTTGTGGTGCGTCAGAACTTGGATGACAAATTGGCGCCCCTTTTCTTGTCGAGCCCGGTTCACACCCTCTCCGAATCAGGGCGTTTACGACTTTTCGAGAAGGGTGTTTTGGATCACCTTTTGGTGGGCAAGAAATAAAGGCATGTTGTGGCATTAACTTGTTAAGAATCGTTGGTCCCAAATTACGTTTACTTCCATGATGAGGAATGTCCAAGAAATCAATTTTATTAAGAGGCACACTGCATGATTCGGCGTAATTTATTGCACGTGTAAGTGCGTCCTTTCCGGCGTCTCCAGTAAACAAGAACTTTTTCCCTTCAATCATAAGCAACAGCACTAAACTTGAATTATTTTCATGACCCGTGTCAGGGTAGTCATCAGATAATGTTTCAATGTGTAATGCTTCAGCGACCCAACTCACTGCTTCTTTTATTGCCGAGAAAACTTCCTCAATTTTGTGTTCCTCCTTAACTTCCGGCGTTACCCCGAAATTAGCGAGGAGTTGCTGATAATATTCTTTTGATGGAGTGAGAACATAAAGCCCGTCAACAATTTCTTCGCCCGCAAATGGTTGGATCAACTCGATATTTTTTTGGCTGGCTAAATCAACAAGAGAGGATAAGGAGTTTAGCGATTTTTCAAGCCTTGTTTCAATTCTTCCAATCGAAGCGGTCGTTTTTGTCATTTTCTGTATCGCCTTGGTGTGATCCCACGGGCAATGTACCGCCATTTTTACAACAGTTAATCCATCAAGAACTTCCGTCAACCCAGATATGTGGTCATTGTGAAGGTGAGAGGCAACCACGAGGTCAACGCGCGTTGTCCCGTAATGTTTTTTTACATGTTCCACTAATGCTTTTCCGGATTCTTTCGTCCCGCCATCAATAACAACAACTTTTTGAGTTTGCGGACTACTAAAATTACCATATCTAAACGCAATTGCGTCTCCCCCTTTTTCTCCTGATCCAACAGGTATGTAATCTATTTCGTATGCCATATATTTTCTCTATTTATTTTGTAAGTGTGGATAACTCCCCCTTGTTTAGGTTATCTTTAGGTATTATACTTTAAGCATGCAAAACAAGTCAAGTATGGGAACAGAAAAACCCTCAAAGCGACAAGCGGAGATACTCCAGTTTGCAAGAGAGTTCCGCCGAGAAAACGGCTATTCGCCGTCATTATCCGAAATTGCGAAACATTTTGATATTTCTATCCCAACAGTTCATCAACACGTTTCGTGTTTACGAGAAAAAAATCTCCTTACGGTTGAAAAAGGAAAAAAAAGGTCTATTCAATCGCTACGCGATTATAAGTCCCCGATCGTAGAAATACCGCTCATGGGGTTTATTGCCGCCGGCGGTCCGATTGAAGCAATAAGAAATCCGGAGCCGATAGACGTTCCGCGTTCCATGCTTTCTTCTGGTGCAAATTATTATGCGTTAAAGGTTGCAGGGCGTAGTATGATTGAAGAAGGAATTTCCGATGGGGATATTGTAATCGTTCGTGAACAATCGTCCGTTGAAGATGGAGAAAAAGCTGTTGCATATATGCCGGACAGAAACGAAGTTACTCTTAAAAAAATTTATAAAGAAAAAAATCGTATAAAACTTGTTCCGGCGAACAAATACATGAAACCCTTTTATGAAACGAATGTTGAAATACAAGGCAAGGTTGTAGGAGTTCTTAGGAAAGAATTTTAATAAATGGTAAAATAATTTTTATGTCTTTAGTATCTATTCCAGAAGCGTCAAAATGGGCGTCCACTTATCTTGAAAAAGAAGTGTTGCCAACAAATATTTCGTATCTTGTTCAGTATGGCAAGGTTAAAAAACATGGAGAAAATGGGTCCACACAGGTTGATTTGGATGATCTAAAAAAATATTACGAATCATATAATGGAACGAGAGAAACTAGCTGGAAAAAAAATCTCGGCAATGATCTAAATTGGACGCTTTCGTTTGATAATTTACGCGAAAAGGACACCACAAAACATGTCCACCGGCTTCACCCGTATAAAGGGAAATATATCCCGCAACTTGTGGAATATTTTATAGATAACCATACAGATGATTTTAAAAAGGAGGTATATTTTAAAACCGGCGATGTTGTACTCGATCCTTTTTTGGGTTCAGGCACAACAATTATTCAGTCATTAGAAATGGGGATACATTCAATTGGGATTGATGTTTCAGAATTCAACGGAATGATCGCCGGTTGTAAGGCGGCGCGATACGATAAAGATTCCCTGAAGAAAGCCGTAGGGAAAATGTTGTCCTCTCTCGAAACCTTTGAACAAGATCATCATGTACAAGAATTTGAAAATGATTTATTGGACGAACTGGCAAAATTTAACAATCAACATTTTCCAGGGTCTGATTTTAAGTACAAATTAAACCAAAAAACTATTAACGAGGGACAGTTTGGAAAAGAAAAGGAGTTGGAATTTTTGCCTGTTTATAACAAACTATTAAAAAAGTACGAAATCCAAATTAAACAAGACAAAGCCGAGTCTTTTCTTGATACGTGGTTTATGGTTAATGTTCGGAGAGAGATAGATCATGTGTTTAATACCGTTAAGCAAGAAAAGGACGCGAAAACAAAAAAAATTCTTGCTTTGATTTTAAGTCGTACAATAAGATCATGCCGAGCCACCACACACAGTGATTTGGCAACCCTTGTAGAGCCACAACTTACAACATATTATTGCTACAAACATAAGAAAATTTGCAAACCGATTTTTTCCATAAAATCAATGCTTAATCGTTATGGGTATGACACAGTAAATCGCATTCAAGATTTTGAGGAATTAAGAAAGCCGGCGCATTATTCTGTAATAACGGGCGATTCTCGCGAGGTTGATATTTTTGAAAAAGTAGAAAAACAAAATCCGGAATTTTTCAAACTTTTGCAAAAGCAAAAAATCGCAGGGATTTTTTGCTCGCCTCCTTATGTTGGACAAATTGACTACCACGAACAGCACGCATACGCCTATGATCTCTTGGGTTTTAAGCGAAAAGACGAATTGGAAATCGGTCCTCTTTACAAAGGACAAGGACAAGAAGCGCGGCGATCTTATGTCGAAGGGATTGCAAAAGTTCTTAATAACTGTAAAAAATATTTCAAGAAAGATTTTGATGTTTTTCTCGTTGCAAACGATAAATTCAATCTTTATCCTGAAATTGCTGAAAAATCGGGAATGAAAATTGTAAATCAATTCAAAAGACCGGTATTAAACCGAACAGAAAGAGATCGAAATCCTTATTCAGAGATAATTTTTCATTTTAAATCAATATAATTATATGGCATTATCAAAAGAAGAAATCATAAAAATAGAAGATGTTTTAAAAGCAAGCTTGCGAAATAAATTTCAGAATTACAACCCGGAACCGGCCTCTATGCCGTTTCATACTCGTTTATTGGGCAAAGACAGATTGGCTTTATATTCGTTTATTCATTCGCTAAATACAAATTTTGGAACAAGTATTTTTGAGCCGGTTGCGCTTGCCTTAGCACAGAAACATTTTAAAACTGCCACCGCGCAAGCAACAGCAGGAAAACAGATCAGTACCGAAGCGCAAAAAGAAATTCAAAAAATTATTGATGGATTAACCACAGCGACAACATCTCCGCATAAAATTGATGAAATAGAAAAAATACGTAAAGTATGCCAGAAAGGAGAAATGATTACCGTTAAACCGACAAAAGTTGATCTTATGTTTGAATCAAAAACAGGTGAATATTTTTTGTTTGATATTAAAACAGCAAAACCGAACGCTGGAGGGTTTAAAGAATTTAAAAGAACACTTCTTGAATGGGTGGCGGTGATTTTAGCAGATAATCCAAAAGCAGAAGTAAGTACTTTTATAGCCATTCCTTACAACCCGTATGAGCCAGAACCATACACCCGATGGACAATGCGCGGAATGCTTGATTTAGAGAATGAATTAAAAGTCGCTGACGAATTTTGGGATTTTCTTGGTGGAAAAAATACCTATAAAGATCTATTGGATTGTTTTGAAAGAGTTGGTATTGAACTTCGTGGCGAAATTGACGACTACTTTAAACACTTCAACAAAAAATAATCTCTTTCTTTTCTGGAATTGCTTAATTAAATATTTGTGGCGGCGGTAGCAAAAAGAGAAACGGGCTTTTCCATTTTCCTGTAAAATTTGGGGGGCACGAAAAAATAGAAAAAAGTCAAAGCCCGTTTCTCTTTTTGCGTAGGAGAGACGACGAACGGAGAC
>JBAYGX010000095.1:0-5802 GCA_041666465.1 Candidatus Altimarinota bacterium | reverse complement strand
GGTTGGATTGTATCATATCTGGATTCGAGACACGAGGAGCGTACCGTACCCGTAGCGGTACGGAAGCGACGAGTAACAAAGAAGACGGATATGATAAAATCCAACCTGAAGGGAAGATATAGATTTTGTCCATTTCTGGCGTCACTCCTCCTCGCTGTACTGTTCAGTACAGCTTTGTCGTCGTTCCTTAAACTGTACAAAATCTATATCTTCCATCTACAAAAGAGATATGTGAACAGCTCCCAATAAAAAAAGACCAGACCGGTTTGTACCAGCCTGGTCGAAAGTATCGTCTTGCAATTATTACTCCGCAAATCCATCAACATAATAAAGGCTATCTCCGTCTTCCAAACTATTCTCGTCTAGGAAATTGTGGATAGTATTTACATAGTAATGCAAAACGCCCATCGGATTAACCACATTATCTCTAGTCTTGTTGTATTCAGAACCCAAAACATGAAAAAGGATCGTATAGTCGGCATAGGGATCTGACTGAGCATAATCGTCAAGCTGCATAGCGTAGTAATGATCTCCTTGATACCCAGCTCCGGTCCACTGATAATTTAAAATTCCAGGACCATAATAATAACCATTATCATATGAATAAGAAATCGCTTCAACCCTTAAAACATCAAAAGGGATCTCTTCAAGTTCAAGCCCGTGGTCCAACCCATCATTGTTATTTGGAGTATTTGGCACCCCGTCATTTAATGCATCAAAATCCGCTCGTCGATCACCAATAGCTAAATATAAAACAACATCCCTTGTATCTGAGTTTTCAATTTCAACATTAATAGCTTCGTAAGCAGTATCACTTGATACGGGCCCTGTATTTTCTTGCACATAAAGAGTCATCGGGACAAGACCGGCTTCGAAATCCGCAACACTATAATCACCTAAAAACTCATCTAGAAAAGCTGCTCGTAATGCCACTACTTCATCGGCATAAGTGCCACAATTACTTAATAAGTTAGAAACATCCGTGTTATTGCATATATCCGCATCAAGACCCGAAAATAAGTCACGAACTACAATCGCTGCATCTGTCATATCTACATCGCGTCCATAAAAATACTGATAAATCGCAACAGCAACCTCGTTACGAGTTAAATCCTGATCCGGATTCAATTCACTCGTCTTATTTGGAAAAAGATTGTATTCTTCAGCAATCCCGGCATAAACCGAAAACCAATCGGAGCTGGAAACATCTGTATAAGTATAAGGAAGTCCTGTTTCGAGACCGAAAGTCAAAGTAAGCATTTTGAGAAACTCAGCAGTATTTACCGTATCAGCCGGTCTGAATAAACCGTCAGGATAACCATTTATAATCCCTTCATCCGCACATCTCTTAACATAAGGCGCAAACCACTCATTCATACCAACATCCGGAAATGGATCTGAAGAAACTGTTGAATCATCAAGTCCATATCTTGCAAGCATCAAAAACTTCGCCGCTTCGGCACGATTCACATTTTGGTCACCTTTGAACTCACCATCCGAATATCCTCCAATTACATTGCGTCTATACAATTCCAATGCGGCAATCCCCTCTAACTCCTCTGCATCAACATCGGGGAAAACAACATAATAATCATCGTAGTTACTCATAACACCATCTTCATAACCTACGATAGGTGCGGATGGTAGAACAATCTGATCCAAACTTGTTCTTACATAAGTTATTGTTTCGTTCGCAAAAGGTTCACAGTAAGGATCTGTCTCTTCATAATACGGAATACTTCCCACTTCGGCTTCACAAATAGATATCTCCACATCGTAAGTGCCCTCTCCTCCTAGACGCTCAAAAAAATTAAGCAAAATAGAAGTACTAATAGTACCTGAGTCAGGCATAATAAAAACATCTTCATTATAAACAAAAGAGTCCGTACCGGTTAAATCTACAAATGAAAATCTCAAGTATTCCGACGGATCAACACCTTCCTCGAAATTAATATCAATGTAATAATCGTCACCAATCGTATAAGAAATCAGGCTCGGATCCGTATTTGGACTCGCGGCAAAAGCCGTGTTCGCAGTTATGGCGAGTGAAAACGCCAGCAGGAAGTAAAAGAGTTTTTTCATTTTTATTTTAGTTTAAGAATAAATTTTTTGGTTGGACTACAACATAATATATTTTCTTTTTCTCGTCATTAAATTTTTCGATTGCATATCTCAACATTACACGCGGCATTTTTTCGCAATATTTCATCAAGAAATCTTCTTCCACCTTAAGATTTCTGTTCCCTATTTCTCGAAGCATCCATCCAACCGCTTTATGAATGAGATCGTGAGAATCTTTAAGTAAAATTTCCGCTATTTTAAGCGCATCTTTATAATCATTTTTTTTGATAAAAGCAAAAGTCGTAAGCATTGCGATTCTTCTTTCCCAAATGTTTTTCGACTTTGCCAGTTTGTAAAGAATTTTACGATCTTCCTTATGTTTAATCATATAGGCACCCAAAATAAGATGTGCCGAGGAATCGACCAAATCCCAATTGTTTATATATTTAGTATTTTTTAAATACAAATCCACAACCTCTTTTTGATCTTGATCGGACAGTTTTGGGAACTTGTAATCCAATATGATGAGCGCCGTCAATCTCTGCTCGTGAATTTTACTATTTAGCAGTTTGAATGTTTCCCAAATTGATATTTTTTTGAAATATTTTTTTGCTACAATTCTCTGTTCCGGCACTCTCACCCCTATAAATATATCACCTTCTCCATACTCGCCTTTTCCAGTTTTGAAAAAACCGGCGCTATGTTTCGCCCTTTTTTTATCTGAATAAGTCGCTAGTTCTTTTATTAATTCTTTCATGTCTAAACTTAAAATATAGGATTCTTCGATGTTTTGATTGTATACTCCCCATTGCATATAATTCAATCATGGAACTTATAGCTACATGTACATTCGGCCTTGAGAAGCTTGTCCGCAACGAACTTAAAAACCTCGGGTTGTGGATCGCCTCTGTCGAAGACGGGAAAATCACTTTTGAAGCTGATGAAGAAGGCTTGATAAAAGCTAATTTGTGTTCGCGCATGGCTTCCAGAATTCAATTAAAAGTCGGCGAGTTCGACGCGACAACATTCGATGAATTATTTGATGCGATATCAGCGTTTAAATGGGAAAACTGCATAGAGGTTTCAGATAGATTTCCCGTACAAGCGACGAGCGCGAAATCCTTACTTCATTCTGAACCGGCAATACAGAGCATTGTGAAAAAGTCTGTTGTGAAAAGGTTGCAGAAAGTTTACGGCACAGATTTTCTTCCTGAAAATTCCGATGCGCTTTATCAAATAACCGTTAAGTGCATCAAAGATCATTTCACGGTTTCAATAGACACTTCCGGAGAGGCTCTTCATAAACGCGGATATAGAGCATCCGCCAATGCCGCGCCTATGAAAGAAACTCTCGCGGCGGCGATGATAAATCTCTCCGATTGGGATCAAAATCGCACGCTTATCGACCCTTTCTGCGGTTCCGGCATGATACCGATCGAAGCCGCACTTCTTGCGAAGAAAATAGCTCCCGGAATAAACCGCGAGTTCGCTTTTGAGAAGTGGCCTTGGATTCCACAGGATATAACCAAGAAGATTCGAGATGAATTGAGATCTGCGCAAGCATCGGATGTTATGCCAAAAATTTTCGCATTCGATATAAACCCCGATACGATTGAAATCGCGAAAGAGAACGCACGGATGGCAGGTGTGGATGATTTGATAGTTTTCAGATGCGTGGATTTCAACAATTTGGATTTCAGGAATTTCCAAAACTGCACCTTCGTCACCAATCCTCCCTATGGCGAACGACTTGAGGAGGCAGCAGGTGTCACGAAGATGTACCAGACTTTTGGAGAAAAATTCCGACAAACCAAAGATTGTTCGCTTTTCTTAATCACTTCCCGCCAGGACTTCCCTCTATTGTTCGGTCAACGCGAAGATAAAAACCGAAAGCTCTTCAATGGGAATTTGAAGTGCTATTTGTATGAGTATCGGTGAGAGTGATAAACTAGTATATTTTGTCATCGATATAACTTATAGTTTCTTTTCGGTTCAAGAGTCTTGTAAACTTTCTCAAGCACCTTGCTGTCAATTTCATCAAATATTTTAAGATATCTCTCGTATTCTGATTGATCAAAAGCGAAATTCACAATCCTATCATTTATTTTTTTACCTCCCATCATCCGTTCTAATATATCTTTCTTTTTTTCTCTACTTAAAGAATTCGGTCGATGCACAAATGTAACTGGATCTAAAGTCGATAGAATCATCATATGAGCCCATGCATCTCTAAAGACATAACACTCCTCAAGTAACTCGATATCTGCAGGGCTCAGAACTGACTCGAATTCCATTTTGAACATTTTTAGTATTCTTTCGAAACCATATTTTTCATTATATTCAATTATAGTTTTGGCAAATTCATCATTTGTATCCGCTTTTTTGAATAGTAATGCCTTGATTAACATCGACTCTACCCAAATTGTTAACATAAAAAGGTGACCTGCCCGCTCTATACATTTTAAATCGCTAAGTTTATCCATATTTATTTTTTGTCTAGTTGACCACTCGGGTCTAATACCATTTTGCTTATGTAACTATTTTTTTATAAAGTCTTCCCGTTTGTCGATCTGAATATTGAATATTTAAAGATCCAATTATCCCTTTCTCCCCTATAATGGAGTACCCCAAAATATTACCACTATTTAAAATAACTATCCCACATGCTGCAATCGGTTTATTTGTACTGTAATCACGAAGCATTTTCCATACAGGCAAATGATCAATAATCCTCACAACTGTATCACCGTCAGTTATTTTTTCTTTAATAGAAGAAGTAAATCCCGGCTGAAATATAATATTGCTAAATCCAGGATCTTTGACTGGATCCCAATCTACTATCTCAAGTAAATCCATTCCGTGACTAGTAGCTTTTTCTATAGCCCCTGATGAATAACCACTAGATGAAACTACTGCCTTATGAGTTATCTGAGGCATATCATTAAGTTTTAGACAAAGTTGCTCAACAGTACCAATCCCCAGTGGCCTAGTTTCGTCTTTTACTTCTATACCTTTATACATACTTACTGTACCATCAGCATTTTTTTGTTTTACAGTAACATCTACATCTCTGTGTTTCTTACCAGCAATATCATAAACCATATCGCCCAACTCCACCTCAATATCTTCAGAACCTAAAGATTTGGTCAGAAGTCCAACTAGATAATGTATGTCTGTATGAGTTAACATTTGCTATTTAATTTGATGGTTGGGGCGGTAGGATGACGCTTGTCATGCTTCGCATGACTGCGCTATGCGCCTGCGTCGCTCGGTCATTTTGTAGTGTAGCACTCCAAAACGACGCTCGCTATCCTCGGCGCCCGAACCCTGGGTTCTCATCCCGCACTCAAACAGAAACAATCCCTTACCTCATGAATGAGGTGCGGGCTTGTTTTGGTTGACCAGTCGGGTCTAGTACCTTTCTACCCTCTTATACTACCATTTCTTGCCTGAATTTGGAATTGTCGCGTTACAGGGGAAATGAGACAAATGAGACAGTATAAAAAGGGAAGTCGACTTTTTACAAAACATGTACATTACAACGATTAAGAATTACAGATAATTTCGCGACTGTTGACAAAGCGATATGATGTGCCGAGCTATAAATGAACGAAGGGGGGTAAATTCTGACCTCAAATGCAACTTTTCTGATTAGAGTCTGATTTGATAATATCATGAGCGGTGGCGACTTCCAACGCACTGGCATAGCCAAGAGATTTCCGATATTTGTTATTGAGGAAT
>JBAYGX010000094.1:0-5825 GCA_041666465.1 Candidatus Altimarinota bacterium | reverse complement strand
CAAATTCTCGAAAATATTAAATATTTAAGCAGAAAAAAAGCGCACATAAGATTCAGATATGTGATTCTTACGGGCTGGACAGACACATGGCTCAACTTACGCGCACTCAAAAAATTTCTCAAAACGGTTAAATTCCAAGAAATCGAACTTCTCCCCTACCACACTTACGGAATTTACAAGTGGGAAAAACTCGGGCTTCATTACAAACTAAAAGGCACCAAACCACCAAAAGAAAGCTCGATACAAAAGATCAAAAAAATGCTTGAGAAAGAAGGATACAATGTGGTAGTAAACGAAACCTAAAACAGCAACAATTTCAACCCAAGAACCACTCCAATCGCCACAAATACGGTTTTAATAAATTTATTGCCCTTTAATTTCGCATATCTGGATCCAAAATAACTCCCGATCATCGAACCCAAAATAGCGGAAACCATATACCACAAATCATAATATCCGTGATAAACATAAAAACCTGCGGCAAACGCGACCCAGAAAAATGCAATCGCGTAATAATAACCAAGCGCCTCAATAAGAGCAAACCCTCTAGTATAAAAAGTAAGTATGGAAAAGGCTATCCCGAGCCCAGTCCCCATAATACTTTCATAAAACCCCATCAATAACGCAACAGGATAGGAAACCAACTTAAGCAAGTGAGAGTGAACTTTTTTCTCCTTAATCCCAAGATCTTTTTTGAAATAAGTATAAACAGCAAAAAACAAAATAATTACACCCATAATTTTTTCAAGAATTCCCTGATCGGTCTTAATCACAAAAACCGCCCCGAAATAAGATCCAACCAAACCGACAAGCGAGAACACGAGAAGAAACACCCAATTAATCTTCTTACCCTTCAAGTATATATAAGCGGAGATCGGCATAGAAAACACACCTGACAATTTATTAACAGATATCGCCAATTGAGCCGGCATCCCAAAAGACAAAAACATCGGAATCGTAATCAAAGAAGCTCCACCTCCGGAAATAACACTTAGGAAAGTTCCAACAACAGAAACAATAAAAACCAAAAATACTGTAAGCATGTAAAATTTAAATTATAAAACCTAATCGCTCTAAAACCTTTGTAATAAACACCATTGCCTTTTCCCCACCTTCTTTATCATATGTTTCATTCTTACCATGCGTTAGCCTTGGCTTGGGATTATCTCTTTGGGATCGCGAACCGGGACCCATGACTATCGGCAAAAATCTCTCTCTGTTTTTTACATCCATAGAACTATAAATCGCAGTAGCATCGGAACCTCCAATATTACAAGAATATTCCAGCTTCAATGCTGATTCATCCTTACAATCCTCAAGTATTTTTGAAATTTTATTTTGCTTGAATTTTTCTTCCACGTTAAATCCTCCGGAAATAGCAAAATCTTTTAATGCCTCATACTCAATCCCATTAAGCTGACCTAACACTTCATCTCGAGAATCAAAAGATCGATTACTAAGAACCAACGAATGCTTCTCACGATTATGATATTGAGAAGTGAATATTTCAGTTGGTACAACCGAAAAATTTCCTTTACTACCAGCCTTCACAAGCGAGTTTTTATCAGCCCCAAGAATTATTTTTGTTAATAAATTATTTTCTCTACTTACGGAACACACATGCCCACCTTCTTGTTTTTGCACTTGCCATTCCGTTTCCATGTCAACTAACGGCTCAATACTGACAGGATTCCAATGCGATAGCGCCATTAGACATCTTTGTAATTCGGGAATAAAGCCTGTTATTTTTATGGCAAAATTACCCCGTTCGGCAGTATAAATACTCAAAACCGGAGGCGTCTTAACGCTTACATTATTTTCAAGCACAATAAAATATGTCGATTGATTACTTAACGGAAGTTTTTTACCAATTTGTTTTGCAATTTCTATCGAAGTTTTTTTACCGGCACCTTCTTCTTTAAATGTAATCGTAAAAACAAGATTTTTAATCTTAATTAATTTCTTCTTAACCAAAAAACTCAGGAATAACTGATAAGCTACCCCCGCCTTGCAATCACTCACGCCGCGCGCCACAATCTCCTTATCATTTTCATAAACCTTCCACGGATGAAATGGTTTATCCCAATCTTTTGGATCGGCATCAACAGTATCAACATGAGCACTCAAATAAACAATATCCTCATCAACATTCACATTCTTCGGCAATGCAATTAAATTATGTTCGGCATCAAAATAAATGATGTAATCGCTTAAATTCATCTCGAATATTTTCTTGCAAAATTCAATTGCCTTCATTACATCATTCGGATTACCAAATGTTGATGGCATCATCGCCAATTCTTTTAGGAAATCGATATATTGCAGATAATTATCGGAAATCAAATTTTTCATCATAAATTGTTTTTACTTCGAGTAGTATAACTTCCATATCCGGCGTTGTACAATTCCGTTTCGCTTACGCAAAAAAGTTTCTCACAACTCCTTTCTTTTTGAAAAAAATCTTGCTAAATTAACAATAAATCAAACAAAAACAAATAACCCATCCTCATCATGCTCAAACTTATCCCCGACCGCATAGAGATAAGATCAGGCAAACAATTCATAGTGCTTCTCAACAATCGCACAGCGCACATGTTGGACCTCCATATCGGCGACCGTGTAAAAGTAAAAAACGGCAAATACGAGATGACCGCAATTTTGCAAATATCAGAAGAGGGAGTGCTCGACGAACACATCGGACTTTATATGGAAGCATGGAAAGAAGTTCATGCAAAACGCGGGCAGAGACTGCATATAAACCTATCGGGCAAACCGATTTCAACACAATACATAAAAGAAAAACTTCAAGGCAAAAAACTTAGCGCAGAAAAAATAGATGAAATTATAAAAGATATTGTTGCAGACGATTTAAGCGATGTTGAAATGACATACTTCGTTTCAGGATGTTATGTACACGGTCTAGACAACAACGAAACAGCAGAACTGACAAAATCGATTGTTAAACATGGTTCACATTTGGACTTCGGGGGAAGGCTGGTTGTAGACAAACACTGCATCGGCGGAGTACCGGGCAACAGAACGACAATGATTGTCGTACCGATTGTAACCTCCACAGGTCTCCTTATGCCCAAGACATCTTCCCGCGCAATCACAAGCCCATCGGGCACAGCAGACACAATGGAAGTTGTTGCAAATGTAGTTAACGACGCAGTCAAATTGAAGAAAATCGCAGAAAAAGTTGGCGGATTCATCACTTGGGGCGGTGGCGTAGATTTGGCAGCCGCGGACGACCACATGATAAGAGTTAGGAATCCCCTATCTCTCGATCCTGAAGGAATGCTACTTGCCTCAATTATGGCGAAAAAACATTCGGTTGGCGCAAAAAAATGCTTAATCGACATTCCTGTCGGTCCACAAGTAAAAATCAAGGATCTCAAACACGCGAAACATTTACGCGACAGATTTATTCAAATCGGAAAACTGCTTGGAATAAAAGTGAAAGTCGTCTTTTCGGACGGCTCACAACCAATCGGAAATGGCATCGGCCCCTTGTTGGAAGCCCAAGATGTAATGAAAGTTCTGAAATGCGAACCGGATGCTCCGCAAGATTTACGCGAGAAAGCCCTTTATATGGCGGGTATCCTTCTTGAATTGGGCGGAAAAGCTATCCCGGGATTTGGTTACAGAAAAGCACGCAAGATTCTCGAAAAAGGAATCGCCCTCGAACAAATGGAAAAAATAATAGATGCTCAAGGTAGAAAAAAATTACCGCCAAACGCCAAGATAATTTACAAAATAAAAACCGGGAAAGAAGGAAAAATTTCTCATATCGACAATGCCATTATTGCAAGACTGGCAAGAATAGCCGGAGCGCCTCTTGATGCAGCCGGTGGTATTTTACTCAAGAAAAAACTGGACGATAAAGTTACAAAAGGCGAAACAATTTATGAAATTCATTGCGACAATGAAGATCGAATGAGTTTGGCAAAAGAAATCGCAAGAAAAAATAACGGATATACGATAAGAGAAAAGTAGTCGCGAATCCCCTCTCTTCTCTTTCTCTTCACTAGCTCACTAGTTTATTAAGTCCTAGCCCATGTCCATCAACCAAACAGCCAAAGACATCAAATCCTTGAAAATCCAAGGAGCAACTCAAATCGCAATTGCCGCCGTAAAAGCATTTGGCGAAGAGATCAAGAAAGGCGTATCGAAAAAAGAGCTTGAAGTTTCCGCACGGAAATTAATCCTCGCACGCGAAACCGAACCGGCACTAAGAAACGCAATCGGATTTTGTTTGGAAAATTACGAAAAAGATCCGCGCGTCGCGAAAAAAGCCGCAGATCATTTCGAACAAGCTCGCAAAAAAATAATCGAAATAGGAGCCGCAAGAATAAAAAGCGGTATGACCATTTTCACACATTGCCACTCGGCAACAGTTGAAGAAATTATCGTGAAAGCGCACAAACAAGGCAAACGCGTTCGAGTACACAACACGGAAACCAGACCAAAATTCCAAGGAAGACTCACGGCAACAGCAATTGCAAAAGCCGGAATACCTGTCGACCATTTCGTCGATTCGGCGGCAATCGAAGCAATGAGAGGTTGCGATTTATTTCTCTTCGGATGCGATGCAATAACTTCCGACGGAAGAATAATAAACAAAATCGGCACAGCGCTTATGATAGATATCGCAAATAAATACGGAATCCCTCGTTATTCATGCACAGACTCATGGAAATTCGATCCTGAAACAATGCAGGGAAAAGATGAAGTAATCGAAGAACGAAGCGCAAAAGAAGTTTGGGATCACGCTCCGAAAGGAGTCAAGATACACAATCCTGCCTTCGAAGTTTGCGACCCGGACAAAATAACAGGCGTAATATCTGAACTTGGGATTTTGAAACCGGAATCATTGGTCGCAGAAATAAAATCCATTTACCCCTGGCTCATCTCTTAATTTTTCTTCTTTTTCTTCTCTTTTATCTTCACTTCTTCACTAGCCTACTAGCTTACTAAGTCCTATGTCCTCTCGAACCAAAGACTACATCAAAGAAAACGCTCTCACCACACTCGACCGGGAAATTTTAAAAAAACTTCTCAAACTCCAAAATTCTTCCAACTGCCTCCGCGCAAAAGTCGGCGCAATCGTAACAAATAAAAAAGGCAAAATAATAGCACAAGCCACAAACTCATTTCATTCACTTTATGATTGCCGAAAAATCGGTTGCATAAGAGACATTCGCAAGATTCCTTCTGGAACTCGGCGCGAAATTTGCTACGGGCTTTGCGCAGAACAATATGCCTTCGCGCAAATGGCAAAAGAAGGACATTCATGCGAAGACGGATCCATTTATGTGACATCCCACCCATGCAGAATCTGCGAATCGATAATCGCCGAAAGTGGAATTAAGAAAGTGGTTTTTCTAAAAGGTTATCCCGATATAATTCCTGAATACGACATTCTTCCGGATTCGGGAATAGAAGTAATTCATGCGCAAGAATTTAGCGACGAGAAACCACATACGGTATAAAGAAGTTGGGGAAGTGGAAGAAGTAACATAGTGACATAGTAAAACTTCCTACCCCCTATTCCTGCAACAACAAACCAAAAGAGCCATTGAAGCAACCGCAATACCCCTCAAATATTTGCAAAAAACAACGCAATATATTTTACTTAAGACAACAGCCCCAATAGGGGCCTATTATTATAAGACATGAAGTATCCAATAAAACTTTCACAAAAAGAACGACTATTAAAAGCCATCAGGATGCGTCGCGATATTGTCGAAATGACTGCGGCAGCAGGTTCGGGACACCCGGGAGGATCTTTGTCATCCGTTGAAATACTCGTCTCGTTATATAAT
>JBAYGX010000093.1:0-6041 GCA_041666465.1 Candidatus Altimarinota bacterium | reverse complement strand
GAGATACGGCCAGACACGGCAGTCCTATATGATAGGTTTCTTGCCCGTGTCTGGTCTTGAATCATGTCAGTAATTGCTTACTGGTTTAGATCGCCTATAAAGTTGTACTTACATATTACCACCTCGTTATTGAATACTGCAACTATTAAAACTAGGCCTTATTTAAAGCCATTTTCTAAATTTTTCCGGTGGAATTTTTGAGCGTTCTTGATTTTTGGAGGCAAAAATATTCCAAACAACCCCTAAGCCTAAATTGAAAATAAGTTTAGCGGACACAGAAGGGTACGTTTCACCACATTCAGCCAATCCTAAACATCCACAAATCGACAACTCCCCACCTTCACTATTTTAAATACCTAATTAAATAATTTTTAAAACTATTTGTATGAAGCAACAATTATTATAACAACGCTTCTTGTGTGACCAGTCCTCATGCAAATTATTATTTATTATCATGAAGAGCATATCTGAAGTTATAAATGGTCCAGTCAGTTCATATACTGGATCGGAAGCAACAAAGTCTATGGTCGAGGAAGCTATTGAGAAGCGTTGGGGGAAATCAGAATTAAAAAACTATGATCCATTTCACAATGCTCGTACCTTTCATTCCTGGTTGAAGTTGGGATTCAAAGTTCGCAAAGGTGAGAAAGCTATTCGAAGTTATACTTTTGTTGAGACTAAGGATGCCAACGGCAATGTGATAAAAAAGATTAAGCGAAATTGCTTTATCTTCTACTATCGCCAGGTCGAAAAAATCAGTGACAGAAAATCTGTATGAAAAGATTAATGACAGTTTCCTACCAAAACAGATGGCCTAATAGACGATCAGCCCCAAAAATAGTTATAGCAAACCACCTAATAACCAAATTGGGTGGTTTTTCAATTGGAGATAAATTTACAGTCGAATATCTCCGAGGTTCACTTATCATTACTAAAATTAATTCAAACACATGATTGAAACAGTAGAAAAAATAGACATTAACTATCTCAAAAATGGGATATCAGTATTGACAGAGAAACGTAAATTCTTACTTGAAAATATCTTACCTACCTTAGTTGAGGGGCAAGATTATTTCATTATTGATGGCAAACGGTCTATCAGTAAAGGCGGAGCGGAACGTCTAGCAGAAATCTATAACCTAACCGCTACTTTTACTAAGGACAACGAGACACTTCAAAGCTTTGGTAATACTAGTGGTTTAATTGCTTATGTGTGTCAGCTTAAGCGTGAAGGCAAGCTAGTTGCTGAGGGCAGAGGTTCGGCCAATATCAGCGATTACGAAAATTCAGCTAATTCTAGTATCAAGTGTGCGATGGTTAGCAGTTTCAAGGATGCAGTTCTTAGAGCTACTGGTACTTCTTTCCTGTTTACTCAAGACATTGAGAATATGAACTTGTCAGAAGAGCCAGATCTAGAAGGCAGAGATAGACAAGCCTTTTTTGGCGACGAAGATATGCCAAAACTAATGACGGAGAAACAGGAAACATTATTGCGTACATTAATCGCAGAAAAAATTCACAATGAAACTTCACGACAGGAATATCTAAGGCAGATAAACCCTAACTTAAGCCGCTATGATTGTTCGGAGTTGATTTCCAGTTTATTACCGATGAAGTGATTATTAACCTAATTTAAAATTATGATAAACAATACAGCTATAGCTAGTTTTGAGGGTCCTCGCAAAAGTTATTTTTTCCCAGACGCTAAGGAAGAAATGATAAGTGACAAACAAAAAGCCGTTTTGACTTCTCTTATATTCCAATATATTCAGGAAGAGGACGATAGAGAACATCGGCTTTCTGAACTTGAAGATTTAACTTTTAGAGATGCAGATAACGAAATTTTACGGTTCTCAATGGCGAGATGGTAGTAGAAATAAATAATAATTAAGCGGTCTTATCGCGCAATTGCGGGAAGGCCGCTTTTTTTGTTGATCTTGATATTTATTAAAAATAGAATTAAAAAAGCCTCGCATGAAGTTTTTTTTCATGAGAGGCTCGGATGTTACAAACGAACTTCTCAATCTTACGATTGAGCGGGTACCTAGCATACCCGCTCTTGTTTTTGAAACTCAAGCAGAGGCTAGGATACTTACGATCTAGAACACGTCGCTGGCCGAACGCTCTTCCCACGTGACGGCGATCAGTTTCTCGCCGTTCCACATGTAGTAGTGCGCAGCCGGTGAGCCGTAGAGACGACCGGAGTATGTGGTGCGGAAGACCACGCCTTTCGGCATGACCGCAATCAACTGCTCTCCGGAGCCCATGCGACCAGCATCACCTTCGGCGATCACGCCACAGACGAGCTTCTGTCCGGGGAACTCCGCGAAGAAGTGCTTGGGTCCATCGTAGCCAGTGCTTCCGCACTTGGGACAGATCTCGGGTGCGATCGGCTCTTCGCCTGTTGCATCGCATCCATACTTGGAGCACTTCCACCCAGCACGGTCGCCGGTGTGGTTGTTTCCACCGCGGAAACCCATCTTGGTCCGGAACACCACGACGATCTTCTCGTCGGTGGTTGCCGAGTCCTTCGAGAAGAACTTCGGCTTTCCGGCTTTGGTCTGTCCGATATCGGCGAACATCAGGTTGCCGACGACCAGACCGCTGTCCGGGTGCTTGCGGGTCTCACTCCACTGTCCCTTGGTGGGGGCGCCGAGTTGAGCTCCGCACTTGCTGCACTTCTCGCCAGACTCGTAGGTGTCCTTGTTCCTTTCGGGGCAAGGCACCATCGGCGGACGATCTACCGGCATGGCTTCCTGACGGCGACCGCGACCTTCTTCTCCTACCAGAATGGCCGCGATGTCGATGTTGGCACCCTTGAGGTGCAGATTGGCGATCTTCGCGCCCTCCGAAACTGAACCGGATTCGACTGTGAAGATCTTGTACGACTGATTGTTGTTGTTCATGGCTTTCTCCTATTCGTGCTCGTTGGGTTTGAATTTGGCTTTTCGGCCTACCCGTGAGCGTGAATTACCGCAATACCGCGGTGAGTTGCCACCCGACATGAGTAGCACACTAGATACCTCTACTTTGAGATACATACTGTGCTACCCACGAAGAGACAAAACAATCTTAAGAATAAATATTTTTAAAGAACAAGCTTTTTCGTCCTTTTGGACTCATCAGGCAAGATACACATCTTGCGAAAGCTCGGGTGATGCGATGATCACCCGACCTGGATCCTTTTGGGAGTCCAGGATTTTGATTACTTCAGTCCACGAGATCGCCGACGACATTGTCGGCTCCGTGCGAAACGGCCACCACGTACTTGGCCAGTTTCGGGTCGAACACGGCTACGACTTCGTAGAGGTGAGCCAGGCCATGAGCCAGGACCACCGCGACGGGGAGCGATGCCGGTCCGTTGATCTTGACGATCTTGCCTCCGGCGAGTTCGCCGTTGGCAACCATCTCGTCCAGGCGCTCTTTGGCGTCCTTCACGATCTGGTCGTTCTGCGCCGGAGCGCCGAACGCGACTTTCAAGATTCCGTCCACGAGGGTGATGTTGTAGGTTTTCATTGCGTTTCTCCTTTTTGTGCTGGGTTGGTTACCAGCTGGTTTGGGTTTCTGTATATCGCACCTCTGTTATCAGTAGGTGAATATAAAAACAAATTTATGTTGCGTTCATATTCACCTACTGACAGGACTCTGGTTATTTTTAAAGAACTACTTAACTAAATAGAGTATAGCATACTGAGTTTCAAATGTCAAGCACTATTTAACTAATACCTATATAAATAAAGATATATTTACACAAATTTGACAACCTATATACTACTATGATAATATAAGGCTATTATTGTTATGTAGGAAAAACAATTTATGAGCACAAAATTACTAGAACAAATAGGTTTAAATTCTGAACAGGCAAAAGTATATTCTTCTTTAGTATCTTCCGGCGCTTTACCCGCAAGAAAAATTGCTCTAGAAAGCAGAGTGAATCGCAGTTTAGTATACAAAATACTTAAACAGCTTGTTGAGTTGGGTCTTATTACTGAGAGTGCGGTCCCTGGATCGGTCAGCACATTCACCGCGCTTCATCCTTCTAAACTTCATTCTTTAGTTAAAATGAAAGAGGAAGATTTGAAACTTGCGGACCAAGCTCTACATGAGGCAGTTAGCACACTCGGTGCGCAATTTAATCTTGCTTGCGGAAAGCCGTCAGTTCGCTTTTACGAAGGTCTTGATGGAATAAGAATTTTAAATAAAGATATAATTCATACTAAAGTTGATATTAAATTAATACGATCTCCGTTTGATAACAATACTGAGGAGTTGGATGCTAAGGCAAAAAAGCTTTTGGAAGAAAGAGCCACAGCCGGAATAAAAACTAAATTAATTGTTCCTATAAAAAATACTCCATCTTCCATATCTCCGGAATGGGATCAAAAGAATCTAATTGAAAGACGACGAGTACCGAGAGAAGAACTTTTAAATTCTGCTCAGGTCATAGTCTATGGTAATAAAACTGCCTTTAGTTCGTTCGGTGAGTGCATGATAACCACCATTATAGAAGATAAAGGTATTGCTGATACTTGCTCAATGTTATTCGAAGCATTGTGGAAAAAATATGAAAATAATAAAATATAATTTATGAAATACACCCCTCGAATTGAACAAGCTATACGGATTGCTTCTAGTGCGCACAGAAAGCAAACACGCAAGGGTGACGAAGCAATGCCTTATATAAGTCATCTATTTTCAGTGTTAGTGATTTTATCCGAATATACAGATGATGAAGATGTTCTTATTGCTGGATTACTTCATGATGTGCTTGAGGATGCCGATCCCAACGAATATACGAAGGAGAAATTAGCAGAAATTTTCGGGGGAAAAGTTGCATCTATTGTTCTAGAGGTTTCTGAACAAAAGGATGGCTCTCAGAGTAAGGTAGATGCAAGAAATAGCTGGCAAAAAAGGAAGGAAGAGTATTTAGAACACTTGCAAGCAATTTCTGAGGAAGCGTTACTAGTATCTACGGCTGATAAATTACATAGTATTTTATCTCTAATGGAAGATTCTAAACATGAAGGTCCAACTATGTGGTCTCGTTTTAATGCTCCTAAAGAGAAACAATTATGGTTTTATAAAAAATTTGCAGAAATAGCTGGTGGACGTTTAAAAAATAGTTTAGGAGAAATGCTTAATAAAGAAATTGTAAAATTGGAAACAGTAGTATTGAGGGATTCTGAATTACGAGATTCTCGATTTCCTTTAAAATAGTTTATTTGCCTAAATTGATTATAAACTGAGCAAGACCTTGAATTGCTTTTCTATCAGTTAAATTTTCACCGCGCTCAAGGTGGTGAACAGAACCTCTAAAAACTCCATCTTCTCCAATACCATCCACTAAATCTTCTCCGCCTTTGTAATCTGAATAAACCTCAGCAACAATAGGAATACCAAGTTGTGTAAAAAACTTCTTCCAGTCTATAGGAGCACTGCTTTTTACTGCTGTTTCTCCACAAAGAAATATCGCTCCGTTTGCATGTTCACAAATTTTCATATTTTCTGGAGAAATAACACCTCCGATATCAATAAAACTAAGAGGTAGTGATAAGTTTTTTACAGAGTCGGCGATTCTTTGGGCAAACTCCGGAGAGAATTTTGACTTATATTCTGCCTTAAGTTTCGCGGCTAACGAGGGATCATTATTCATTGATTCTTGGAACCAAGCACCTTCGCCATCGGGGCAGGCAGTTAAAACATACGGATATACTTCTCCATTGCTTATTTGTTTTATGACATCTTTCAATCCTTGGCGGAGACAAGACTTACCAGACCTAGGAGGACCAGCTAAAACTATTTTCTTTTTCTTCATAGCTTCTCTGCCTTCTGGTGTTTGAAGAAAATCAATCAAGCTAACTCCATCAACACTGGATGTTGATGTCTTTAATAAATCAAGACCATCACGTCCAGTTAGAGGTGCTGGAGGTGCAGATTCTGAATTTTGCGTATTACTATTTACTTGATCGGGAGTTTTCATGGAAGATTATTTTACCCACTCCGGCTCAATTTTCGTTGCTAGAGTGATTAATGGCAAT
>JBAYGX010000092.1:0-6136 GCA_041666465.1 Candidatus Altimarinota bacterium | reverse complement strand
TATCTCTAATCTCTCCATCAAAAAACTAGCCACCGGTATAACTTGGAACATATTCATCCTTGGCATCGTCAGCCTAGTAACAGACTTAAGCAGTCAGATGATTTTTCCATTAATCCCACTTTATCTTACTTCACTCGGAGCAGGAGCGTACATAGTCGGATTGGTAGAAGGGGCAGCCGAAACAACCACTTCCCTACTGAAAATATTTTCAGGCTATTGGTCTGACAAGATCAAAAAAAGAAAACCTTTCGTGGTCGTGGGATACACAATCTCATCACTTGTAAAACCGCTTTTCGCATTCGCAAACACTTGGCCTCTCGTACTTATCATCAGATCTATCGAAAGAATCGGCAAGGGCATGCGAGATGCACCAAGAGACGCAATCGTCGCAGAATCCGTTGCGGAAGAACACAGAGGAAAAGCTTTCGGATTCCACCGTACAATGGACGGACTCGGATCTGTACTTGGAGCGGTTTTTTCACTAATTCTATTCCCGATTTTAGGTTATAAAAAAATCTTCTTGGCAACAATTTTCCCAGGGATACTTGCAATAATTGTATTGGTTTTAATAAAAGAAAAACGCCCCCTGGAAGAAAAAATACAAAAACCTCTCACGCTAAAAGTCAGCTTCAAATCCCTCCCGAAAAACCTAAAACTTTTCATAGTAGCCGCAACAATTTTCGCGCTTGGACATTTCGGCTACGCCTTTCTGCTCCTAAAAGCAAAAAACATCGGGTTAACGGATTCAAAAGCGATAATCCTTTATGTAATTTTCTACATGACATATACCCTATTCGCAACACCAGCCGGAATGCTTTCCGATAAATTCGGCAGAAAAAAACTAATCATGATAGGTTACGCATTATTCGCGGCTCTTTCTCTTGGACTTATATTCCCAACAACTTTAACAACAATCATTCCGTTATTCGTAATTTACGGCATCTTCTATTCAATAATCGATGGTGTACAAAGAGCATTCGTTGCAGATCTTTCACCGGAACATTTAAAAGGTACAGCTCTCGGCACATTCCACACATTCACAGGCTTGGTAGCACTTCCGGGAGGATTTTTCGCAGGAATGATTTGGGATAAAATCGGTCCCAATGGCACATTTATTTACGGCTCAATACTCGCGGTATTAGCCTTAATAATGTTTTCGTTCGTTAGGACTAAGCAGTAGGCGCTTCTTCTATCCTTTGATCAATCAACAAGATTGCAGGTTTACCGTTAATTCTTGCAACACAAAATCTAACGGTACTTGGAGCTACTCTTGTACTTAAATCACTGGAATTGCCAAGATGGTCTTGGACTCCAATAGCTAACCTAAGCGCTCTCGACAACATAAGATCTGTCAAATGTGTTCCTTCTCCCAATCGTTTAGGAGTAGTTGTAACAACAATAGCCTCCTGGGCACTAATAGGAGTCGGAACACCACCAATAAGAACAAAAACAGGCAATTGCATATCGTAATCACCTGATTCAGAAGGTTGTACTCCATTCGCACCGGCAGAACCTGCAAGAACGGCAGGAGGGACTCCAACTATATCACCAACCCTACCATGTCTAATTTGATCAGCTGTCTTAGGAGTAATACTAACAACTTGGTGTTCAAAAACCTCACCTAGTGCCTCAACTCCTTCCGGAAGAACTGGAGCTGAAGGTCCATTATATGCATCAAGTGGGAATTTCGGGCTAGCCACTTCTGGAGCAGAATTTACCATAAAAAAATAAATTAAATACTATGGATGAATTATATCATAAAAACCAAGAATGTCAAAGAAGTCCGGCTACATACCTGCAAATATTTTCTACAAATTTATCAAGAACATCCTGCTTTTCAGGACAATCAAAATATATATATCCCGGAATTGAATTAAACTCCAAAAGCCATAATTTACCATTAACATCAATCGTTATATCGGAAGCGAATTCAGGAATATCGAATCTCCGACCGATTTTTTCAACCAATAATTTCTGCAATTTATCAAACTGCCTGATAACATTACCGGAATCGGGGACTTTCTTGAAAATTTCTGCCGGATCAATCAAATATCCTCCAATACTAACATTGGAAGTTATATAGCCTTTCTTACCAACTCGAGCAAACGAAACAAAAGAACTCTTCTGATAAACCGTTCTCAAATCGAACACACTTCCTTTGTATTTCAAACAATCTATCGCTTGTTGAATTATATAATTTTTATAATAGAACTTAAGACTTTTCAGCAATCCGCTTAACTCGGAAAGATCTTTCAAGACACCTGAATGCGAATCGATAATCCCGGATTTCCTGGTAACATAAAAAAACTCATATCCGGATTTTACACGCGACACAAGCACAACATTGCGCCCTTTCGATCCAAAACGAGGTTTTATTATAACGGATTTATATTTATCAAAAAAACCAACAACCTCTTTTGTAATCTTATTTTGAAAAAGAATTGTATCGGGCAAAAAATCCTTAAGAACCGGATCACAAGAAAATTCCTTGAATAACATAAACTTATCAACAGAAAACTTCATAAAATCCCTACTCGGCATCATATGAATTCTCTTTTTGCAAAAAAACTCTCTTATCCTTTTCACCCTTGCCTTCATTTGAGAATTTTTAGACACATACCTGTCATACACACACACAATCTTACCGGAAAATTTCCTGCGAACCCATTCGCCGTTTTCATGGAGCATCCTACAGTAAGCAACTTTCCCTTTATGCAAATTAATATCACCGGAAGTACAAACAACAGCTTCAAAACCAAAAGACGGAGCCTTCTTAAGAAAATTCGCACACAAATCCCTGGCACCACAACCTTCAGTTAACAACTTAGGATCAGTATCCGAAAGTATAATTAGCTTACAAGCCTCCATTTGAAACTAAATTAAAGTTTTTAATCCATTGGCAATCTCTGCAGCAATATTTTTACCGGAAAGTTTCTCATGAATAAACAAAGAACATGCGGTATTTATTTCACCAACAATGTATTTTTTCTTACCATTATCATCTATTTCAAACAAATCTATATAATTTAAATTCCCTCCAATTAATTCCTGCGTTTTTTCGGCAAGTTCCAGCAACTCTTTATCGGGATTTGGAACATATTCCATAGTAACATCATTCAAACAAACCGAAACCTTCCATCTATCAGCCATAGGCTTATCGACAAAAGAATAATTAAGCGCCTTATGATTAATAACTATAACCCTATAAAGAGCCTTGTAATCAACAAATTCTTGTACCAACACAATATCTTCCGGAATAAAATCAACAGCAGCTTTAAACTCATCAATCCCATCTTTACTCTTATGAAAAATCCCGACATATGCACCCTGTGAAAGGGACATAAAAGGCTTCGCAATATATTTACCAACAGGTAAAGAATTATAGAAATCCTCAATCGACTCACCTTTCGCAAAACCCCACGACCTCGGAGAAGGTACCTTGTCTTGCAAAAAAAGTGCGCAATTCAATTTGTGAGAAGTTAACCGCAAAACCTTCGGAGAATTAACGACTGTAAAACCTTTTTTCTCAAGATCTTCCAGACACAAAATCCATTCACTATCTAGAGGAGTCGCAGTACGAACGCAAATCAACACATTTTCTTTATTTAACTCAGAATGAGATTTGAAAAATTTAACAACTTCAAAATTCTTAACAGTATAAAAAGAAAATCCTAACTTCTCAAGCTCGGCACCTATATGCAAAGCATAACCGGTCCCCAAAGGGGTCGTAACAAAAACTACAGTCTTCATGAAAAATTATAGATTATAAATTACCTAACAGCTTCTTTTATAATTGCTTTTGCAACATCAACACCGGTAGAAGATTCAAGCTCCTTAAAACCGGGATTCGCATTTAACTCAAGCACAGCCGGACCATTCCTTGTTGTTATAATATCCACACCAGAAACCTGTAAACCAAGCAGTCTCGTCGCCTTCAATGCAAGATTCTGATACTCCTTACTGGCAGAAACTTTTTTACCTGCCCCACCCAAAGCGGCATTAGATCTGAATTCACCTTTTCTGGCAAACCTCTCCATGGAAGCAACAACTTTTCCTCCAACAATAAAAATCCTGGTATCTCTTCCTCGAGACTCTTTAACATATTCTTGAACCAATATCATATTTTGCTTATTTTTATTGGAACTTTCACCAGCCCACAGAGAATCTATAAAAGACAATGCACTCCTATAACTTTCGGCAATCATAACCCCGGCTCCCCACGAACCGAAAGGAGATTTCAAGATGACAGGGAATCCACCCATTTTCTTCACGGCACCTTTCAAAGATTCCCTTGTACTAATCACACAGGTCTTGGGGACATTAACTCCGTGATACGACAAAATCTGTAATGTTTTTAATTTATTTTTCGCCATAGTAATCGACTCGTAACGATTAACAACACGGACACCCATAAGTTGAAACTGCTTAACAATTGAAGCATATAAACTAACATTATTAAGAAGTGCCACACGCGGGATAACAACATCAACCTTCGGAAATGGCTTACCTCGATAGTGAACGGAAGGACCATCCTCATCAAAAACAAGTTCGCACTCGAGCACACGATAAAGCCTGGCGGTATGCCCCAATAAAATAGCGGCATTCTTAAGCCTATTCTCTTCATAAGAAAATTTCTCCTCAATCGACCTAAAACAAAGTATAGCAATTTTCATAATTTAGATTTTAACCTCTCAACTTCAAAAAGCAACATAAGTCACGGAAAGCGTTAGCCAGCGCAAGGACACAAAGTATTCCTTGCGCAATATTATCAAGCTGTTTCGCAAAAGCGAAACTCAATCCAGTGACCATATTATAAGTTGTTTTACGCAACAAAACTCCTTTTGCCAAACTGGGCATTTTATGTTAAAATAATACGATACATTTATAAAACAAATATGTTCGAAGGAGTTATTTGGTGGCAAGTATTGATTGCGGCAGGATTAGCACTAATCCCGGTTGTCATATGGGTTGATGTTTTCATAAAAAGAAAACAACACTCGGCAAAAACAATAGTAAAAGTTTTCTTAATGGGAACCCTTACGGTTCTTCCGATCTTGGGACTTCAATATTTATGGTACTTACATCCCGGTTGGGACGCCTATTCATGGATTGAAAACAACATCTCAACCTCAAATGTGGCAATCGGATATTTAGCGACATATATGCTCGTCGGTATCACGGAAGAGTTCGCAAAAATGAATGTCGTAAAAATCGCCGATGCATCAAAGATGAAAATCCAAACAATAAACGATGCCGTAAAATTCAGCATACTTGCAGCTCTGGGTTTCGCATTCTCGGAAAACATAATCTACTTCTATACTGTCATGTCACAAGGAAACCTCGCGGCACTTTTCACCACAGTTGTTTTCAGGTCCGCATTCACAGTCTGCGGACATCTGATTTTTTCATCAATATTCGGCTATTTCTATGGTATCGGCAAATTCTCACAACCAATAATAGAACAACAAGAATTAACAGGAGAAAAATACGCATTCGCAACAATAATAAACAAGCTCACGCGAATACCGAAAAAAACAATAGTAAGATATCAAAGTTTAATGACAGGACTGGGGATTGCCATGACCATGCACGCCCTATTCAATTTTTCACTTCAAATGAATCGCACCATAGAAGCGGTAATCATAATAGCAGTAGGCTTCTTATATGTTCATTTCTTAATGAACAGAAAAGCGGGACACTTAATACTTGAAGGTGAAAAAGGGAAATCTCTTATGGGAAAAAACGATGAAGATGTCGTACTCGAACTGGTCGGCATGTGGTACCAAAACGGGAAATACCAAGATGTAATTGAAATATGCGAGCGCCTACTGATGAGAGATCCCACCAATAAAGTGGTGCAATTATTCAAAGCCAAAGCACTGGATCAAAACAAAGTCGATAAAGCTGTGAATTCGGTAAAATCATTGTTCTCGGAAAAAGAAACAACATCCGAAGGAAATATTTTGGAAGACCTTAGGAAGAAGAAAGCCGAAATGGAAAAGATTGAAAACATCAAAAAAAATGCAGACAAACTACTAGATGCTTGACTCATAAAATCTAGCACTCTACAATGACGAGTGCCAACTCCGTCTTCAATCTATAAACTCCACCCTATAATCTCTCTCCTCCCATGCCT
>JBAYGX010000091.1:0-6210 GCA_041666465.1 Candidatus Altimarinota bacterium | reverse complement strand
TGCATCCGCAAAACAACTTGATAGAGCCAAGCAATTATAAAATGGCATAAAAAACAGAGGCTATTTTGTCATATGGCAAGGCATCAAAAACAAAGAATAGCAGAGCTATTTGAGGCTTTTGATAACGAAGCCATATGGCAAAAGAGCCTTTGGAATTTATGTTGTTTTATAATTGCTTGGCTCTAAAAATAAGGCTCCGGAATCGCTTCGCTTTCCGGCTGTTCGACATTCTTCTTCTTTTATGCTACAATTATAAGAACTTTTAGAAATCAAAAATGATAAAAATAGAAAAACTCCTAAGAACGGCAGTAAAATACGCAGCTTCAGATCTGTTTTTAACAGCTGGAGCAAAACCGACTCTTCGTATTAACGGAGATCTTGTCGCAATAAAAGAACATCCCGTTGTCACGCCTCAAATGGCGCAGGAGTATATTTTTGAAGTTCTTTCCGAAACGCAAAAAGCGATATTTAATCAGGGAGACGATCTGGATTTCTCTTTTGAAATCCCAGAAGTTTCACATTTCAGGGTAAATATTTTCAGACAAAAAAACGGATTCGGCTCAAGTTTCCGCGTAATTTCATCAAAAATTCCAAAAATAGATGAACTCGGATTGCCTGAACAATTAAAAACATTAACGGATTTACCACACGGACTTATTTTAATAACAGGTCCTTCCGGATCGGGTAAATCGACAACACTCGCCTCCCTCCTAAACGAAATAAACGAGAAATACGCAAAACATATAATCACAATCGAAGACCCGATCGAATACGTTTACACTAATAACAAATCGATAATCGAACAAAGAGAGGTAAAAACTCACTGCAAGAGTTTCGAATCAGCCTTGAAATCTTCATTAAGAGAAAATCCTGATGTAATAATGGTCGGTGAATTGAGAGATTTGGAAACAATCGCTCTCGCAATAACTGCCGCAGAAACGGGACATTTGGTTCTAGGCACGCTTCATACAAGCGGTGCAGCAAAAACAATAAACAGAATTATCGACATTTTCCCTCACGATCAGCAAGAACAGATTAAGACTCAACTTGCGGAAAGTATGCAGGCAATCATTTGGCAACGACTTGTTAAATCGGCGGACGGAAAAACGAGACTACCTGCTCTCGAGATAATGCTCAACAATCCTGCAGTAGCGAATTTGATTAGGAAAGGGCAATCACATCAACTTAATAATGTTATCGAGACAAGTCGAAAACAGGGCATGCAGACGATGAAACGCGCCCTTCTTGAACTTGCGGCAACCGGCAAAATAACAAAAGAAGAGGCAATGAGGTTTTTGCCTATTGAACTCGAAGAATGATAGGATTGTTTCATGAAAGAAACCCTCTATTACGGCATCGGCGGTGGAAAAAATGACGATCCTCGAATGAATCAGCATTTTTCACATATCGCAGAAATTATAAAAGAACGCGCCGGTTCGGAAACTCCAACAATAGCAATACTTCCAACTGCACATCATAACGGATTGCACCCGGATCTCACGTACCGCAATTATATCAAGAATTTATTTCAAAAACGTTTTGGTTTAAAAGTAATCGAAATCCTTATTGGTGATGTAATTGATGGCGAAAAAAACACACCAATTCAAGATATCGCAAATATATTGGCTTCTGCACATGGACTTTATGTAATGAACGGAGACACAAGATATTTAATGGAAAAACTTGAGGAAAATAATCTTACGGAAACTTTTATTAATGCATTCAATAACGGACTATTTTTCTCAGGCTCAAGCGCTGGATGCATTTGGGTCGGAGAATATTGCATGAGCGATTCCGAAGCTTACGATGACCCAAACAGCTGGGAATACATATCTGTTAAAGGACTTGGGTTGCTTAAAGGAATCGTAATGAATGCTCATGACGATCAAGGGGTTCGAAAAGGAGAAAAATCTGGCGCAAAAAGAAATGAGATTTTCAAAAAAATGCTAAAAGATGAATTCCCAAATATGAAAGAACTTGCGGTACCGGAATACGCTGGGGTTGAGATTAGGAATGGAGAAATAAACACTAATCTGAATACTTATCAGAAAAAAGAGGATCCATCCCTAACTTAACAGCTTCTTCATCTAAACTTCTATACATAATAGATTCTGCTTTTCTACCACGAGGAGTTAGAGATTCACCAGGCTTCAAGTCTGTAAAGCATTGAGCCATACGAAATAGACTATTAGAAGATAAACATTCAGATGCAACCACCTGCCAATAAGCGCCTTCATGACCATGTTCATCAAAGCCAGGATCTTTTCGTCTAACATCTAGACACTTCAAAACTCGTTTTTTCCTATAGTTATTTAGTCCATATAATAAACCTTGGTATTCAGAATTACCTAAAGCTGTGTTCCCCCATCTAACAACTTTCGCAGCTTCTTTAAGAGGAGAGTCTAATTGGCAAATTGAACTACAAAGATATCTCTCAATAAAACGACGTAATTTAGTTTTATTCGGTGGGACAGCGCGTTCTTGTCTTTTACTACTGGCAACTCTCTGCATTTGTGCTAAAAGGGCCTCTCTAGATATTTTTTTTGCAAGAAAATAACATAATATATACCCATGTGGATCATCAAGAGTTGGATCACTTGACTCGGATTTGCAAGCTAAAAGCGATAACTCCGACAGACATTCAGTAATAACTGACAACAGAATTTCATCTTTTTCAACTGAAGATGTACTACCAGTAAAATCTGATAACCGCGGTAATTCAGATCCGACAAAATTTATTCCAGCAATAATGCCTTCAAGAAATCGCGTAAGAGTTTGTCGAAATCCTCTTCTTAAAACTGCAACATCTCCTGATTCTAAAGCATTAAGGGAAGACCTAGCTTCGTCCGAAGTAACACTACAATGATTAGTACGCCCTATCCGCATTTTAAGAATTACTCGACGCAAAATACCAAGCAAATGACCCCTAACTCTATGTTCTCTTCCTTCAATGTGTGCAGCCCCATCATCCGGAGGAACAATCTGAATTCCCATAATAAATTTATAATCAAAGGTCCAAATTAAAGCATATACGAACTGTATCGTCAAGTGCTTGTACATAATGGGGACCTCTGGTGGAGTTGAAGGGGCTCGAACCCTCGACCTCTTCCATGCCATGGAAGCGCTCTAGCCAACTGAGCTACAACCCCACGAACAAATGCGAGGGGATTTTACCACAGCCATTGCGATTTGCCATAATCTGAAAAAGACCTCCTGTTTCCGCCGACTGTTGGATTGAAAGGCTCATGCGATAATCGCAAGGAATTCATAGCACATTCTGTCCCGGAACAGACTTCTCCAATCTGTTATTTCCTCAACCGATTGGATTTTTTGCAAGAACCAGCGAATTGTTACCAAATAGCAATCCGCATAGTCTACTGAAAAGACATCACCGCTCGGCAAGATCTCTGTAATTCTCTCTGCCGTTACCAGTTGTTAGTTATCAGTTTTTCTGGTATAATTACCAGATATAAAACTCACAAATGGGCAAAAAAACTCAAACCAAAACTTTTATCACAAAACTTCTTATAGGATTTAGTGTTTTCGCAATCACAATGACATCGTTCACGCAAATTACATTGGCAGGAGATCCACCAGCAGCAGAAACTGCACCAGAAGTAGCTCCGGAAGCCGCAGTAGAACCGGGAGAAGAAACTCCACCATCAGGCGACGCAACCGCCGCGATAGACACATCCTCCCTCGAATCTTTTGATGTCGGAGATTATCTAAAAGTAACGGACGCAGAAGACCCAAACAAAACTCAAGGTCAAGACTACATGACAAATACACAATATTCTTCCCCGATAATCGGATTCGCATTAATAATCATAGATTTTCTCATAAAAGTAATCGGTACGGTTTGCGTAGTTTTCATAATAGTCGGAGGCGTACTCATGATGAGTTCACAAGGAGACGACAGCCGCATCCAAAAAGGCAAAACCATCATAACCCAAGCAATAATAGGTCTAATCATCGCTTTCAGTTCTTATATACTGGTATCTTTTGTCCAATCACTTCTTTATGTCGCAAATTAAAAAAATCATAAAAATCGTACTCTTGTCCTCATTATTGCTAATCGGATTTGCAATAATGCCGCAAACAACATATGCGGAGGAATTAAAATCATGCACAAACACATACCTAGATACAAAGGCCTATTCATACAACACATTCATAGCAACCGAAGCCGAAAAAAACGGCTTAACAACTTTCAAAATAGAAACGGGTAGAGTTGTCGAAATCAGCGAACCTCTCCCGGCAACAACGACGACTCAAGGCGACGCAACAATAATCAATGCATATAAAGGAACATGTTGTGTAAAAACCGATTCAGCAACTTGCACAGACACCGCGAATGTATATTTCACTGACAACGCGGCATGTGAATTAGAAACGGGAGGCACCGCATGCCGCGCAATTCAAATCCTAGTTTCGACTTCCGGAACCGGTCTTCTTAAATTTTATGTTTTACAAATTTACATTTGGGCGGCAAGCGTAGTCGGAATTATAGCGGTTCTCATTATCGTGATAAGCGGCATACAGATATCCGCATCGGGAGGCACAGACCAAATTTCAAGCGCAAAAACCAGAATCACTCAATCACTCGCGGGATTGGCAATACTTTTCCTTTCCGCACTTATACTTTACACAATCAACCCAACCTTTTTCGTTAAATAAAAATGAAAAGACTTATAATAACAATTCTCACAGCGATAGTCCTGGCAATGCAACCGGCAATAATCGGTTCGGTAATAGTAAACGCCACCCCTCCTCCGGCAGACAGCTTAGGAACTCCCACAAAATGCGATTCTGGTAACGAAATTCCAAATTCTCGAGCGAAAACGATAAGTCGCGATGCAGCTGTATCAGGAAAAGATACAGCAAAGAGCGACGAGTCGTTTGGAGCCGAGAATTTGGAATTGCAGTCAGAAGGACATTTTGCGGGAGTTCCCTTAATTGCAGCAACAACAAGTAATATGCCGACAATACCGAAACCAGATCTTCTACCGGGACCTAATACTGAAAACGCAACTCAAGCATCGGTACAGAGCTATTTTAGAGAAAAAGCTCTCCCGAGTTTCATATCAACAATTATAGGAATCGTCGGCGTAGCGGCATTCATTTCGCTACTTATTTCAGGCGTACAATTTCTTACGGCTTATGGGAATGAGGAAAAAGTCGGAGCGGCAAAAAAAACAGCAATATACGCAGTTAGCGGCTTCCTTATAGCAATCTTGGCATACGCGGTAGTTTCAATCATAAGCTCGCTACCAATCTCAAATACGACAAGTGGAACACCGGCAGCCACATCTACATCATCAGACGCCTCAACATCGGATACGGCACCAACAGAATACACAGAAGATGGAGACGCCTATTCAAATCCCCCAACCGAGACGACAGATGACGATCTTGCCAGCCTCTTCTCAATCCCAACCGCATACGCAGATGTTGAAGCGGATCTTGGTCAACTCCTACCTTCCACCTCAACCTTAATAGACCAATCTCCAAACGCGCAAGGAGCGTCCCTTCCAACCGGAGATTTAATGAGCGAAACTTTACCAAAAATCATAAAAATCATTATGTACGCAGTAGGAACGGTCATCTTAATAGCAATCGTTTACGCAGGCATCCTGCTCGTAATCGCAAGAGGTAACGAAGAAGAGATTAAAAAAGCTCAAAACATAATAATTTACGGAGCAATCGGCGTAGTCATAATAGGAGTAGCATATGCGATAGTTTATGGCATCTCTCAATTAAACATTTAAGGATGAAAAAATATTTAACAAAAATATTGGCAACAGCGATAACATTGATGCTTACCGCCCAAGCGGCTCTTGCGGCTTACGGGATGCCGGAAGATTACAAGCCGTCAAACATCGTCGATACACGCACAGGAACGGGAACAGTATATAACGCCTCAACAGTAACCAGTATCATCACCGACCTCATAAGCGGACTTCTCGCGATTATCGGTATCGCCGCGGTTTTTTTCTTGGTTGCAAACGGACTTATATACGCAACCTCACTCGGCCAACAAGACAAAATCGACAAAGCAAAAAAAGGTATAACCTGGTCAATAATAGGTTTAGTCGCAGTTTTATTCTCTTACATTCTTGTAAGATTCGTAATAAAAATCCTACTCGGAATCGACGAAGCGGAACTGACACCTGCCGCAGCACCTGCAAGCGCAATCTTGAAATTGTTCGT
>JBAYGX010000090.1:0-6239 GCA_041666465.1 Candidatus Altimarinota bacterium | reverse complement strand
GTGTTTCTTTCTTTGGTTCCTCCTGTGGTTCGTCCTTTTTAGGCTCTTGAATCGGTTCGCTGCCAGTATCTTTTTTATTTTTTGCCATATTGAAATATTCTTTAAAGTTTTGTCGACTTCGATAAATTTAGCACAAAATTATTCTTTAGTGGAGTGAAAAAACATCAGGGGTTGACTTTTTAGAGAAATGGGCTATAGTTAGGGTCATTGTGTCGATTTGTAATTAAGTATTTCTATGGTAGAAAATGTAGCTAAAGGAACATCTGGTGAACCCGATAGTGCAGGTGAAAGAAGGAGATTTCTTTCTTCTCTTAATGTCAGTGATTTGTCTAATCAGCGTTTTGTCGTTAATCGGGTAATTACATCTTTGCAAAGGATTGTTAATAGATTCAGTACCCTTCAGCCTTGCGATCCTGCATTTGAACCTTTGTATTATCAGATTCTTAGGAATTCAAAAGAATTTCTGTCGGTTTTTAATCAATTTCTTGAGGATGAAGATAATTCGGGATTTTTCGAAGATTTTATGGCAAGAGTTTATAGACCGTTTATCGATAAAATTAGTGATAATATTAACATTCGCATAGCTGCTGAGCGGTCGGTTAAATTGTTTGAAGCTACTGCCGGTAAAAATTTTCTACATTCACGAAAAAGGCCTGATTTTAGACGTGCGGCTGAACATTTTGGCAGTAGATATATACCTAGTTTAGCTACTGAAATTAAAATTTCTTGTTTGAGTGTGTTTAAGGCTGTTGATAAGGAGAGAGCTGAAATCGATCAGCTAACCGGGGTTTATTGTCGAAGGCGTACTTTTGAATTATTCCGACAGTTATTCAATGAGCATATTCCAAATGATGATTTCGATGAAGGTGCGGATGCTTATTCTGATGGTTCTTGTGGATCTTTGGATTATTTTGAATTTTCCGGCTCTGCCGATGATGCAGATTCTTGTCCATATGTAGATCCATTATTTGTAGCTGGTGGTGAGGAAGACATTGATGGTTATTATGATGAGTCTGTTGTCGATGATGTCGATGTTTTCGGGGATTCGGATGGTTGTCCTGAAAGTAGTGTTAAATCACTTGCTTTTGTGTTTATTGATTTGGATCATTTTAAGCTTGTTAATGATATATATGGTCATAGTATTGGAGATAGGGTTCTTAAAATCTTTGGTCGTGTTTTGAAAAAAATTGTTCGTTCAACCGATATAGTTGGTAGATTCGGTGGTGAAGAATTTGTTTTGGCTCTTAATAATGTTACTTTTGAGGAGGCGGTTTGGGTTTGTTCTCGTTTGAGGGATGAAACGAATAAAGCTCTTCGTGAAGATGAAGATTTAGTTAGTGTATGTCCTGAAATGGTAGAAAAAGGGTTGACGGCATCTGTTGGTATATCTTTCCGTGGTCATAACAATGAATTATCTACTGCTGAAGGACACGTTAATTCAGCTGATGTTGCGGCTTATGCTGTTAAAAGAAGTGGTCGTGATGGCATAGTTTATATTAAGGAGAATAAGTTATATAGAATTAAATCTATTAGACAGTTAAAAGATGGTGATCGTATTGCCGGTTATGAAATTGAAGAAGAGGAAATTTTGTTGGCTGAAGTAGAACCTTCTTCTGTAGGTACAATTGTTGGCGATGATAAATTTGTTATAATGAATGGCAAAACGTATAAAGTTACGGTTACCAGTTCTCAAGGTAGAATAATTAATATTGTTGGCGAAGAAGTGTCTGATTTATCTGCTCCTTTAAGTCTAGATGTTTTTGATGAGGGCGGTGGGATTTAACCCATTGATTCCGTTCATCATTTCTGCTATAATTATCAGATATAAATTACAATAATTATGGCGGAGAAAGTGGTAAGTACAGCGCAGAGTGTTTCGTCGACTGGGCAGAGTGCGGCTCCGCAAGCCGATAATTCGGCTGTTGCCAAGCCTGTTCCTGTAGAGCAAAAAGTGCAGACTCCGACTGTTGATGCGACCGCTACGGTCGTGCAAGTTACGGCTCCGTCTATCAAAACTGAATCTGCCAAGAAGGCGTCTTTGGTCGATAATTTGATGGGTAAATTATTCGGTTCGAAAAAAACTGCTCAACCGCAAGGTCCAGGTGTGGCAAATGCACCTGCTGAGGTTTTGACTCCACAGGAGAAAAAAGAGATTTTGGATGCGGAAAAACTTTATAATGACGGATTGGCTTCCATTAGAGATTTGATTTCGCCGGCTTCTTTTGAGGTCGATTATGATCATATGAGGGTTGAAGGTTTTTATGCGCAAAGCTATTTCGTATATGCGTATCCTAGATATTTGGATACGAACTGGCTTTCTCCGATTGTGAATTTTGATGTCACGATGGATATTTCACAGTTTATTTATCCGATTAATTCGGCTGAAATAATGAAAGTCCTTAGGAGGAAAGTTGCTCAGTTTCAGGCTTCGATTCGTATGAATCGCGAGAAGGGGAATGTGAGCGATCCTGCGCTTGATACTGCGCTTGAGGATGCGGAGCAATTGAGAATTGAGCTTCAGAGAGGACAGGAAAAATTTTTCCAATTTGGTATGTATTTTACTGTTTATTCCGAGAGTCTTAAGAAATTAAAGAAAATCACAAAACAGCTTGAAAGTCTTCTTGGTGGAAAACTTATTTTGACCAAGCCGGCTTATTTACAGATGGAATACGCTTTCAATTCTACAATCCCAATTTGTTTGGATGAGTTGAATGTTATTAGGAATATGAATACTTCACCGTTGTCCACGACATTTCCGTTTATTTCTTCCGAACTTACTTCAAATGACGGTATTTTATATGGTTTAAACAGGCATAACGACGGACTTGTTATTTTCGATAGGTTTACTCTTGAAAATGCCAACTCGGTTGTGTTTGCCAAATCGGGTGCCGGTAAATCTTATGCCGTTAAACTTGAGATTTTGAGGTATTTGATGATGGGTGTTGATGTGATTGTTATCGATCCGGAAAATGAGTACCAGGCTCTTTCCGAATCTGTTGGTGGTAGTTACATGAAAGTTTCTTTGAATTCCGATAGGAGAATTAATCCTTTCGATTTGCCGAAACCTCTTGAAGGTGAGGAGTTGAAACCCGGGGATCTTCTCAGGTCTGTAATTATGGATCTGACGGGTTTAATGAAGCTTATACTAGGTGGTGTTACCCCTCTTGAGGCGGGACTTCTTGATAGGGCGCTTATAGATGTTTATGCGACAAAAGGTATTACAATGGATACTCTCGATCCATCTGTGTTTACTCCGCCGACTATGGAAGATTTGCATGCGGTTTTGTCTTCAATGGATGGTGCTGAGCAAATGGCGCAAAGGGTTCAAAAGTATACGACCGGTACTTTTGCCGGATTGTTTAATAAGCCGACAAATGTGGTTCTTGATAACGGATTGGTTGTTTTCTCTGTTAGGGATTTGGAAGATGAACTTCGTCCGGTCGCGATGTATGTAATTTTGAGTTATATATGGAATAAAGTCAGAAGTAAGCTTAAGAAAAGGTTGCTTGTGATCGATGAGGCATGGTCGATGATGCAACATGAAGATTCGGCCAAGTTCTTGTTCGGTTTGGTTAAGAGGGCGAGAAAATATTACCTTGGTGTTTCGACTATTACACAGGATGTGGAGGACTTCTTGAAGAGTGATTATGGTAAGCCGATTATTACTAACTCTTCCATGCAATTGTTGCTTAAGCAGTCGTCAACGGCGATTGATATTTTGAAAAAAATATTCAATCTTACGGAAGGTGAGAAGTATATGCTTCTTAACAGTGGGGTAGGGCAAGGGTTGTTTTTTGCCGGCTTGAAACATGTGGCTTTGCAAATTATTGCTTCTTATACAGAGGATAGAATTATTACTACAAATCCTGAGGAAATATTGAAAGGTAGGGCGGAACAAAAGAGTTTTGCGGCTGTTGTCGAGAAACAACCAACACCGCAAGTTGAGGCTGCGCAGACTGCTGTTGTTGCACCGGCGGTTGCTACTCCGGCGGCTCCGGAGGTGGCAAAACCTGCTTCGGACGGGTTTGATAATACAGCGCAGTTGCTGGAGAAGAAGTAGAAGAAGTAGGGGAAGTGACATAGTGACATAGTGAAGAGAAATATGGATTTTGCTCACGCGAGTTTATAATTGCGACTCGAGTTTTGCATTCGCAAAACGGTTTGATAGTATGTCGCCAATGAGAGATCAAGAATGGTTGCAAAATTTGTTTGATGAAATGTGGGAGAGGTGTTTTTCCGATGTTCCAGTTAAGAATAAAATTTTTGTTAAATTTTCTCGTATTTCAAAAACCCGTCTGGGGTCAATCAGGATGGCTCGTGATAAGAGTAGTTCGACTATTTTAATGAATGGTGTTTTCAGAGATCCGTTAATTCCCGTTCAGGTGGTCGAGGCCGTTTTGGCTCATGAAATTGTTCATTATGTGCATGGTTTTTGTTCGCCTTTGAAAAGACAACATAGGCATCCGCATAGGGGAGGGGTTGTGAAAAACGAGATGATAACGAGAGGTTTGCGGCATCAGTATGAGGTTGAGAAGAGATGGACCAAGAATAGTTGGAGGAAGATGATGATGAGTTTATAGGGAGGAGAACTTACAACTTACAGTTAACAACTAACAACTTGCAGAAAGGGATAGAGGATTGTATATTTACATCCTTTTTTAAGATTTAAATTCTTTTTATGACGAGTGGAGGAGGAGAACCTGAAGTTCTTGATGCGGATGATGACACTACTGATCCCATTGTTGATCCGGATATTGGTTTAGATTTGGAGTTTTTTAGTGACGCAGTACATGTTGGATTTGTCGTTAATCAGATTTTTGATGTTTTGGATAGATATATGCCTGGTAATAAAATTATAAGAGGAGTGGATGAGCAGTTTTTTTATTCGTTACTTGGTCAGGCTGAAGATGGGAATGGTGAGTTGGATAGTAGTGGTCTTAGTTTGTTTTTATCAGGTTCTATTGCGCAAATCAGAAGAACTTATCGGATTGATGTGCCCGATCAGGTATTGATTGAACTTCGTGAGTCTTTTGGGTTTGATTTAGCTGGAGGAAGGGTTTAATCCATCATCTCTTCAACCGTATCCAAAGCTTCTTCCAACTGTTCATCCTCTATTGTTTCCGGGTCGTCTTCGACGATGATATCCGGGGTTATTCCAACTCCGTTTATATCAACTCCGTTCGGTGTAAGCCAATGGGCTACCGTGTATTTCAAGCTTGAGCCGTCATAATAATAGAATAGTTCTTGAACAGTTCCTTTTCCGTAGGATTGAGTTCCGATGATTTCCGCCAAGCCGTATTCTTGCAAAACAGATGCCATTATTTCCGAAGCGGATGCACTGTTGCCGTTTACCAATATAACCGTTGGATATTGCGCATAATCGGCAGGTCCTTCAGATATATAAATAGTGTTGGCGTTATTGTACTTAATTGTCACTTCATAGTCGTCTTCCGGTATGAAATGCGACATTATGGCTGTTGCGATTTCCAAATATCCTCCGGGATTGTTTCGTAGGTCTATGATAAGACCTTTGATGTTTTCATGTTCCGCGAGTTCCGCATCTATTGCGTTTTCGAAATCTATTGCCGAAGTTTCGGCGAAATAGTCGAGTGAGCAATATAATATATCGTTTTCTAGGATTTCGGTTGATACATATATAACTACGATTTCTCGTCTTGTTAGTGTGACATCCAATGTTTCATCTCCTCTTTTGATGGTCAAAACCACATCTGTTCCTTCGTCTCCTTTTATCAATCCCGATACCGATTCGACGCTCATGCCTGCTGTTGAAGTTCCGTCAACCGCTATAATGATATCATCCGTTTGTAGACCTTTTTCTTCCGCAGGAGAATCCGATACCGTGCCGGTTATTATAATATCTCCATTTTCTTCCAGGTTTAAATAAGCTCCTATTCCAACGAATTTACCGCTTAGTGTTGTTGTTAAGGCTTCCGCCTCGATAGGTTCGCTGAAAATAGTATGCGGATCATCTATCGCTTCCACCATCCCTTTTATTGCTCCATACATCAATTCCTCTTCGTCGACTCCGCCATAATAGTTGTTTGTTAATTTTGTATAAACATCAGACAGGATATCAACATAAGGTATGTTTGAAATGTCTATGTTGTTATAAGTCAGATAATCCACATATTCGTCTGTTGCCAGATATGAGTCCAGTTTGAAAATTGTGTTTGCAACTTCTCCTCTTGTGATTTTGTTTTGTGTTCCGAAATAGTTTT
>JBAYGX010000089.1:0-6289 GCA_041666465.1 Candidatus Altimarinota bacterium | reverse complement strand
TTTTCAAGAAGTTTTTTATAAGTCACATCCGCATCTTCCGGCTTAAACAAGATAAAATTCGATCCTGACTTGTAATACTTAACACTGTTTTTATCAAAAAACTTTTCAACCATAGGTTTGGCTTTTTTCATCACTTCATCAACGTATTTTCTCATCTCGCCCAGGTCATCCATCACAGCAAGCGCCGAAAAATATGCCGGCATATTCACATCATAAGGACCTCTCACCTTCATCATCTCGTCAATATTCTCCTTGGAAGCAATCGTATAACCTATTCTTAATGAAGGAAGGCCGAAAGCTTTTGAAAAAGTTCTTGTAACTATGATATTCGGATATTTCTTAATCAAACCTACAGAAGACACGCCGCAAAACTCAAAATAAGCTTCATCTACATACACAATCGCGTTCGACGCTTTTTTTGCTATGCGCTCAATTGTTTCCAAATCCACAACTGTCGCAGTCGGATTGTTTGGATTGCATATAACGATTATTTTCACCTTGTCGTCAATCATTTCCAAAACTTCATCGGTCGGGAACGATAAATCCTCTTTTTTATACAAAGGCTTCATTATTTCGTTTCCCGCAATCTCCGCACATTGATAAAACATCGCGAAACTCGGCGCAGGAATTATCGCCTTATCTCCGACCTCCGTGAATGTTCTAAATATAATATCCATCCCGTTATCAGATCCGTTCGTGAGCATTATTTGATCGGCGTTAACTCCCGTGTATTTAGCTATTTTTTCACAGAGGTCGAAATACTCCGGATACACCTGCACCTTAGATTTTTTGATAAAATTTTCCAGCGCCTTTATTACTTTTTTATTAACCGTGACCGTCCTTTCGTTGAAATCCAGCAAAATGCCTTTGAAGTTTGACCTCCCGTTGAGAGGAGGACTGTATGGTTTCATTTTTTGAATTCTTTTGAGTGCAAGATTTTTCATATATTTTTTGATTAAATTATTCTTATTGTGTTTTGCTAACGCAAAACGGCTTGATAATATTGCGCTTGGAACCGCTTACGCTTTCCAAGCGCTGTTCCATGGCTTTCCTGTGAGCATCTAGACCTTCTTGTTGCGCCATTTTTGAAACAATCGGGCATAGAGCTTTCGCACCTTTGCGCGAGATTTCTTGAAAGGTTAAATTTTTCTGAAAACTCAAAACCGATACGCCGCTATAAGCCTTCGCATAGCCATAAGTTGGCAATGTATGGTTTGTTCCACTCGCATAATCCCCAGCCGACTCGCATGAATATTCTCCCAAGAAAACCGAACCTGCATTTGAAATTTTCGAGATATATTTCGCTGGATTTTTCACATTCACAATCAAGTGTTCGGGCGCATATTCGTTAGAAAAATTTATCGCATCATTAATGTCGGACACTACTAATGCAAAACTGTTCGATAGCGCTTTCTCAGCTGTTTCTTTTCTCGGCAACAGCTTCAGTTGTTTGTTTACTTCACAAATTATCTCTTCAGTTTTCTCGTCATCCGTGCAAACCAAGATGGCTTGCGAATCCACGCCATGCTCGGCTTGCGACAGAAGGTCGCTCGCGACAAAGTCCGCCCTGGCGTTTTTATCCGCTATAACAAGAACTTCTGAAGGACCTGCCGGCATATCGATCGCCGCACCCTGTGGATCTATCGACACAAGCATTTTCGCGGCTGTTACATATTGATTACCCGGACCGAAAATCTTATAAACTTTCTGTATTGTTTCCGTTCCATAAGCCATCGCGGCAATCGCTTGCGCTCCTCCGACCTTGTATATTTTCTTGATCCCGCAAATATTTGCGGCAAACAAAATAATGTCCGCAGTGCTGGGCGTACACATTATAATCTCCTTACATCCTGCGATTTGAGCAGGAATCCCCAGCATTAAAACTGTCGATGGCAACGGCGCAGTTCCTCCTGGGATATAAATCCCGACCTTTTCTATTGCCCTTTTTTGCACGAAACACTTAACCCCAGGCATCGTTTCAACGGCTTCGCCGGTTGTCAGGCTACCCGAATGGAATTTCTTAATATTTCCATAAGCTTTTTTGAAAGCTGTTTTTACATCATTCGGTATTTTCTTTATTGCAGTTTCGATTTCTTTTTCTGTAACCATCAACGAATCCAATTCCACATTGTCAAACTTCTTCGCATAGTTAATGAGAGCGCGATCTCCGCCGTTTTTTACATCTTCAATGATGATCTTTGCGACATTAAACGCCCCTGAAAAATCCACCCCTGTCCTCTTGCAAAGCGACTTTATTCCACGCTCATTTAGATTTTTCGAGTATATTTTTTTCATATTTTATAAATTAAAAAAATCAAACTTACCACTTATCACTAAAGCTTCCGACTGAAACACATCGATTATTCTTTTCAATCCATTTTCTTCCAGCGTTTTACCCGTTTGAGTGATGTCGCAAATCGCATCCGCCAATCCCAATAACGGAGCTATTTCAACAGATCCCCGTATCTCAATTATCGAAGCATTTATTTTGTTCGCTTTTAAGAATTTCTTAAGGCTGTTCGGATATGAAGAGGCGATTCTTTCACCTTCAAGATCTGCAATTACCTTTATTTTTGAATTTTTCGGCACCGCTATCATGAGAGTACATTTCCCGAAACCGAGAGCGCGTACTTTTTTTATAGAAAATTTCCTCTCATAAATCACATTCTCTCCAACGATACCGAAATCCGCCACGCCGTTTTGGACATACTGCGGAATATCCCCATGCCTAACATATAGAACCTCCACATTTTTATCCGCACATTTCCCAATCAATCCTCTTTCAGTATCTGTTATTTTCACACCGAAAGATTTGAGAAATTTTATGCTTTCTTCTTTGAGCCTGCCCTTGTTTTGTATCGCTATTTTAAGAGTTTTGCTGGCGCAAAACGGCTTATAATAGAGGTCGCTATCGCGACTGCTAACTTTCATAATATCCTGTTATATATTCGATCAATTGAGTTAACGGAATTATTTTTTGCTTACCCGTTTCCATCCGTTTTACCGCCACCGTACCCGAGGCGATTTCATCCGGACCCTGTATCACAACAAAAGGAATTTTCTTCCTGTCTGCATACTTAAACTGCTTGCTTAATTTCGCGATATCGAAATACATCTCCGAATTTATTCCCGCGCTTATCAGTTCATTATAGATCTGACAAGATCCCTTTAATGAAGATTCATCAAATATCGTCACAAGCACTTTCGAACAAGATTTATCCTCTTTGATAAGTTTTTTTTCTTTCAAAAGCATCATGATGCGCTCGAAACCGAACGCCACTCCGACTCCCGAGAAATTCTCGTCACAAAACATTGAACACAAATCGTCATATCGACCTCCGGCACAAATCGCACCCAGTGAAGAGTTCTTACTTACAACCTCATATATTATGCCTGTGTAGTAATCGAGACCCCTTGCCATCATCGGATCGAACTCGAGATATTTCTCCGCAACTCCCATCTCAGCCGCGTATTGCATGAATGTCTTCACCTCAGAAACATCATAATCGCTCAATTTCTCTATCGTCTTTGCATTCGATTCCAACGGCTTTAATTTCTCCAATATTTCCGCGCCTGAATTTATCCCAAGCGCGCATAATTCTTTAATCATTTGATCCTCACTAATCTTATCTTTTTTATCAATTATTCTTATCATCGGCGTAATCTTTTCATCCGGCACATTAAACGACTTGAGAACGGCATTTATCAACCTTCTGGAATTAATTTTTATTTTAAAATCATCTATCCCCAATTCCGGAAGCGTCATCGCTATTATTTTCGCAATCTCCGCCTCGCAAATCAGACTTTTTGAACCGATTATGTCTATATCGCACTGATAAAATTCTCGAAGTCTTCCTTTTTGAGGTTTCTCAGCACGCCAAACTCTTTGTATCTGATAGCGCTTAAACGGCACTTCAAGATTCTGATAATTTGCCGCAAAATATCTCGCGAACGGAACAGTCAAATCGTAAGGCAAAGCTATTCCTCGCCCACCGGCATCTTTGAAGTTATATGTCAGTTTCTCGCCTTCATCTCCATATTTTCCAAGTATTGTTTCAGCAGGACAGAGTATCGGTGTTTCTATCGGTACATATCCGAATTTTTCGAAAGCGATCTCTATCTTTTTCATAACAGCTTTCCTTTGGATAACCTCTTGTGGAGAGAAATCTCTCGTGCCTTTGAGGATTACTGGTTGGATTTTTCGTGTAGTCATTTGAATTCAAGTTAAAAATAATAAAAAACCGCTTATGTAAGCAGTAACGGTTATAAATCTGAAGCACTTGGCTTCGACTTATAACCTTGTTATATGATGATGCACATTAAAAGCGGCGATAGTTTTCTGCGCTTGTTTTAGACTGATTCCGTTCGCCGACATCCGTTTTAATGTTTTAATATATTGATACGCTTGCATGTTATCGAAAAAGATTTAAACTGTCAAGTATAAATTTAAACAACATCTATGAAAATCAGAACAATAACGACAGGCGTATCGCTTCAATCTCCAAATGACGAGGCAAAAATAAGGCAAACCGCCGAATTCAATCAGAAAGCCAAAGCTGTTTTTGAAAAAGTTGGATATGAAGTCCAGACGACCAGAATAGCCACCAATTCTTGGGAAGAATATCTTGGCAATCTATCGGATGCGGAAATAGTAAAAGCAGTCCGGGGAATAGAGAAACTTTGTCAAAGTCTGGATGTAAGTTTTTTCAATCTTGGTTACGCCAAAACGCCGAACAAAATAAAACTCGTTCCGGAATTTAATAAGGTAACTTCTCTAATTTCATGCTCCGCAAAAATCGGGGACAAAGAAAATGGGATTAATTTCGAAAATGCAAAAATTTCCGCTCAAGTTATTAAGAGAATTGCCGAAGAAACAGAAAATGGATATGGAAATTTCCGGTTTTGCGCCTCCGCAAACTGCAAACCGGGCATCCCTTTCTTCCCCACGGGATTTCACGAAGGGAAACCGGCTTTTGGCATTGGTTTGGAATGCGGAGACCTGGCTATGAAGGCATTCTCAAAATCCGGCAATCTTATTGAAGCTGAACAAAATCTGAAACAAATATTCGAGGAGGAAACCAAGAAAGTTACCGAGTTGGCGGAACAAATTTCAAAAGATTTCGGTATTAAATATAACGGCATAGATGTCTCATTAAATCCGGGACTCGAAGAACATGAAAGTATCGCTTTTGCTTATGAGAAACTTGGCTTTGGTAAATTCGGGAATCAAGGAACGCTTACGATTTCCGCTTTAATTACTCGTGTACTGAAAGGCTTATCGGTAAAAACATGTGGCTATTCCGGTCTCATGCTTCCGGTTTGCGAAGATCGAGGACTTGCTACAAGAGCAAACGAGGAAACTTACAATATTACCAATCTGCTTTTATATTCAGCAGTTTGTGGTTGTGGGTTGGATACGGTACCAATTCCAGGCGATACGCCGGCAGAAAAAATTGAAGCAACACTTCTTGATATGGCAACTCTCGCGATCAAACTGGATAAGCCGTTATCAGCAAGGTTATTCCCGGTGCCATGTAAGAAAGCCGGTGAAATGACGGATTTTAAGTCGCCATACTTGGTGGACTGCAAGATATTGAGAATTGAATAGACATTCTACATCGCACCAATAACCTCTTCAATCGTTTGATCGAAATGATATTTCAATTCATTTTCGGTAATACTTTCAGTTTCAGATTTAGGATAAATGCAAAGGGGTAAAAGTAAATTATTTTTGACGTAAACATAAAGATAGGACCGAAATCCACCTGACTTGCCTTTTTGCATATCTGTGCTCGCAATGCGTATTTTATAAATCGATCTTCCAATCGATATTTCATTATTGGTATTAAACGACTCAATAATATTCAGGAAATCATCTTTTACATGAGGATATTTCTTCTTTAACTTCTTGAGCTGTTTTTTGAAATGTTCCGAGAAAAATATTTTCATGTAAATCAGCTCGTTAAATATCTTTCAGTTGTTCTTTAGCGGAAGGTAATTTATTGACATCTATTCTATCAAGCAATTTATCCATAATTTGGATAGATTGATCTAGAGAATTCTTCTTAGTCAAAAAATAATATTTAATTAAAAAAGTGATGGTCGAAGTCCTATTCCCAAGACCCTCTTCTTCCTGAATCAGATCCAGTTCTTTTGGGATTTTGTCGTTTACCTTGAAAATCATTGAAGTCATAAGATGGTGTAATTAATAAATAACTACCAATAGTATATAAAGAATATATAAAAAAGTCAATAGTGCGGAAAACAGAGTCGATTGCAGACTGAATTC
>JBAYGX010000088.1:0-6430 GCA_041666465.1 Candidatus Altimarinota bacterium | reverse complement strand
TTCATAATATATATATTCGCCACTACCCGAACACCAATAGTATCCATAGACCGAAGGATCATAGTAGGAACAACCATCATCGCATTCGTAATAGTATGTTCCCGAATAACTATCATAATACGAATCACAATATGAGCTATAGTCGTAATCATACTCGAAATAGCCTTCCGCGTAACTGTAGTCGGTATCCGCATAGTAGTAATAATAACTTCCGCTGTCTTCACAGTAATAATATCCGTCATAATATTCATCGTAATACCAGCAATTATCAGGACAATTGTAGTAATAAGTATAGGAATAACTATCGTAGTAAGAGTCGCATAGTCCGTTATAGTAATAATCGGATTCAAAATATCCTTCCGCGTAATCCGATTCGGTACTGTCATCGTAATAGTACGATTCTCCGCTTCCATTGCACCAATAATCTCCGTAATAGTCCGGATCATAATAGTTACAACCGTCAGGACAGTAATAGTAATATGTTCCCGAATAACTGTCGTAAGATGCCGTACAGAGTGAATTGTAGTAATAATCATACTCGAAATACCCCTCATAGTAACTGGTGGTGTCAGTATCTCCGTAGTAATAATAACTGCCCGTTAACGAGCAGTAGTAATATCCGTAATAATACTCATCGTAGTAGTAACAACCGTCCGGGCAATAGTAGTAATACCCTCCGTAGTAATAGTCGCTATACGCATAGCATGAAGAGTTGTAGTCGTAATCATATTCGAAATATCCTTCCGAATATGCGTAGGCAACTTCTTTGCCTGTGTCGTTAAACTCCTGCGCAGGAGCCGCCATGGCGAGCTGTACGCTCATTGCCACAACGAAGAGAGCCAATCCGCACACTAGGAAACGGGTCAGCTTGTGAGCCATTTGTTTTACCATTTTGTGGTGGTTAGTGATTTTTATTTTTATTTTAAATTTTGGCTATTACTACCTTGATTGACATCGGGGTTCATTCTATTTGCAATACCAGTTTAGTGTCAAATCAGTATTGCTTTTATAAATGGAAGATTCATCAATCGACTTGTCTTTTCTGTGTTTTTGTTTTATAATTAAGCGTTAACATCTAAAACAAAAATATAAACATGAACCCATCCAGTAATAAAAAGCCGTATTTTGTAACCGTTTTACTTTCTCTCTCTATTTTTTTCGGCTCGATTTTTTTTAATCAGGTTTATCTTCAAAAAAAACCTTCCAGCATCATAAAGCATTCCTCCAGTCATCTTTATGCGAATTTTTTTGCTTTTGATTTTGGAGATAAAGATGTGGCTATCAGATATGACAGCCGTTTGTTTATAGTAAAAGATGATACGGATGACTCTTCTTTACACGATGCCGCGGATGAAAATGTCATTTATGTTTCTTCGAAGGAGGGCGTTAGCTCCATATGTTTATATGTACCCCCTACCGATGCAACTTATATCGGTGAACTTTCCGGAGTAACAGCTTCCGAATCGATTAAGCCCGGTGAGAAATTCACGGTCGAGGTTTCTGTCAAAAATACAGGTACAACCGCTTGGTTTTCTTTTGATTCCGGATGTATGAATCAAACTTATGTAAATCTTGGAACTAAAAACGATGAGGATCGAGCCAGTATATTCGCTCAAGGCGATTCCGCTATTGACGGATGGATTTCAGATAATCGCGTGGCAATGGTCGAAGAAGTGGTTTATCCGGGGGAACTAGCAACTTTTAAATTCACAAGTATCGCGCCTGCCGGAGATGCTTGGTATAAAGAATATTTCGCCCCTGTCGTAGAAAATGTTAAGTGGCTTGATGAAGCCATTGCCGAAGTTAATATAGTTGCTGATTCAAGTGGGGTTCTCGATACCGGCTTGATGGATATAGTTCAAACTTCAACAAATAGTACACTGCTTACCGGTGAAGAATGGATCGGTATAGATCTTTCCGATCAAATGATGTATTTGCATGTCGGCGACACGATTATAAGAGAGTTCCAGGTCAGTTCGGGAAAATCTTCCACTCCTACTCCAACAGGAAGTTATACAATATTAAACAAGCAGGAGTTGAGAGTCGGTGGAGAATGGCCTCATTATTCAATGCCGAACTGGATGGGATTTACATCTTCCGGACATGGCATTCATGCATTGCCTTATTTGGCGAATGACAATGGTGCTTTCTGGTCCGAGGCTCTAACTCATATCGGTACTCCCGTCAGTCATGGATGCGTAAGGGTGTTGCCTGAGGATTCTGAAATCACTTATGCGTTCGGAGAGGTTGGGATGAGGGTTGAAATACAGAAGTAGGTGGGGAAGTAAAAGAAGTGACAGAGTGACATAGTTAAGAGTGGAAATAAAAACCTAAATATATATAAATCCATAAAACATTTAACCAAAACAAAAAAATGATGGAAAACATAAAAAAACATGAATGGGTCAAAATGCTTGGCGCATTCGTGGTCGGTGCATTACTTATGCTCGCGGTTACAGGTGCAGGCGGAGCTCTATGGCAGGGTAAACTTACTACGACTCCTCCGTTTTCAGTTGAAGAAAGCGTTGTAACTGTTGGCTGTGGGACTACGGATTGCGACCTTGCAACTCAATTGGGCGCTGTTTCTTCAACGTTGAGCGGCGGAATTTCTTACATACAAAATTCCGGACTATCAAATTTATCAGACCAGATAGACACCGTTTCTTCCTCGTTGGCCCTAGGGATTGCCGTTTCACAAATCAGCTTGGCGGACCAGATAGACATGGTTTCTCGTGGTTTGGTCACCCTTATTCGCGACACTTGCGGCGAATAAACAAACTTATGTTTCGTATTTTTAAGATAGCCTCTCTTAAAAACATGGAGTTTCGCTAACGCGAAACAACTCGATAATAAAGGCTCCGGAACCGCTACGCTTTCCGGAGCTGGGCTATTTTAGTTTATCCATAATTTCTTTCGCTTTCTCATCCTGTCCGGTTGCGACATAAGAATCTATCGCATTCTGCAATGTATCCAAGAATTCATAGTGAACTTTCCAAAATATTCTTTCCTCCTCAGATGGTTCCGAATCACTTAACAATGGCGCAGACCAATCATCCGGCATAACCTCCAAAAGTGCATCGTAGACAATAGACGCTTCGGCATATTTCCCTTCTGCGAAATACGCGTTTCCCCATTTCTCATATAAAAACGGGTTGAAGCCTATGTTCTCATACGCATTTAAATATATTTGTTGAGCTGACGCATAATCTCCTGCGAGTATGTAAATACGAGCCTCATCCAGAAGAGATTGAAGGCTCCCCGCACTTATTTCTATCGCTTTTTGGTTGGCATCTGCGGCAAGTAACAAATAAGAGGCGTTTTGTGTTTCGGCAGCGATAAGGCAATAAACAGTTGATATTGACGAATATATCTCCGAATAAAAAGGTGCGGCATTTATAGATTTTTCCATCTCTTCCGCCGATGTTTCATAATCTCCTTCGCTGTAAGCCAAATATCCTTTTGTCATATGCAAATCCGCGATAAAAATTCGCCCCGTCATGATTACTGCAATAATTATTAATGAAATTGCGAATCCGATAATTGTCTTTTTTACCACACTGTTTTGCATGACTAATTTCGTTTTTTTATCCGTGAGAATCAATGCGATGAATACAGCCAAAAATGAATAATGAGTGACGAGAGAAAAGCTAAAAATATTACTTGCGATTAATGACAATACTGCAAGTGAGGCGAAAATGACTTCTTTGTTTTCGGACAACCAGTATTTTTTAAAACAAAAAGATACAAATCCCAAATACATCAATGCCCCAAGCAAACCCAAATGTATCCAAGATTCAATAAACTCATTATGCGGACGATCGGCAAGATTCTTGTAATCTTCGTAATCGAAAAAATCTTCCCTTGTATATCTTTCAAAAACATATGGAAATGACTCCATCCCGTATCCTGCTATCGGATTATCGCTAATTATTTCAATACTGCTTTTCCATGTCGAAATTCGTGAATTAAACGAGCGCAAATTGTCACCATATATGCCGACGAACAAAACTCCCAAAATAGCTGTACCGGTCAATATACCGATTAGGGCTTTTTTGTTACCCTTAAATTGCTTCAATAAATAAAGAAATCCGGTGCCAATTAAGGCGAGCATACTTGCCCTGTTTGCGGTTAAAACCAATGCGATTATCAATAAAATTAAGATCTGGATTGAGATTATTTTTCTTTTTTTATTAGCGCTTAGTAAATATATTTCGCTCCATATCGGGAACAGCAAAAACGCACCTAAAGATGTTGGATTTCCCATTGTCGAGAAACTTCTGCCTGTGAATATTGCGGTAATATCTTCCGGAAAAATGTCATATCCGAATTTCTGCAATATCGCATATATACTCATTATCACACCCACTGCGGATATACCTTTGAATAGAGTTATTATGTTTTTTTTCTCGCTTAAGATTTTTAACGAGGAGAGGAAAAGCAATAAATAAAAAAGCATGTTGATAACTCCACCTTGCCGGTCGTAACTTCCCCAGAAACTCACGCTCGGTCTTATTGCGACTATCAAGGACATCGCGAGAACAAGTAGGAAAAAACCTACTGCATAAAGTTGCTCTTTGCTTAAATTAATCGTGATTTTCTTCGCCTTAAAAAGTGGCAATAAAAGTGTTACGCAAAGGATTCCCACTCCTATTTTCAAGAATGTATTTTTCGGGATCTCGTACATTTCAAATCCCCACTTGTTAAATATGAGCGGGAGTAGAAATATTACTGCGAAGAAAAGGAGTTTCGCTATAGCGAAACAGCTTATATTATGGCGCAAGGAATAATGAGTTTTGCTTACGCAAAACAATTTATAATGTGGCCACCGGGACCGCTTCGCTTCCCGTGGCTGATGCGTTGCGTCCTTGCGCTGGAGTTTTTGTATTTTTTTTAGCATGACTTGGTTTTATACCAGGAACTCCCGCAAAATACCCTTTTGACTGTAATTTGCAAACTAGTGTTTTGCTGACGCAAAACTGCTTATTTGTAAATCTATAATTCTTGGTCACGCGACTTCCGGCTTGGCACTTTCCATTTCTCGACATTATAATGCTGGTCCTATGGACGATATAATCTTTAAAAATCTAAACGCAAAGCAGACCGAAGCTGTCACCACCACCGAAGGGCCGGTTTTGATAATCGCGGGAGCGGGTTCCGGGAAGACGAGAGCGCTTACGCATAGAATCGCGCATATAATTAAGAATCAAGGCGTGAGTCCGTGGAATGTTTTAGCGGTAACTTTTACCAATAAAGCGGCAAACGAAATGCTTAAACGCGTGTTCAAGCTACTTCATCCGGAAGAGGCTGCGACCATGGCCGGGAAAGATCTTGATCCGATATTCCTTAGACAATATGATTTGCCCTTAATGGGGACTTTTCACTCGATTTGCGCGAGAATTTTACGCAAGGAGGCACATGTTATGGGATACGAAAACAATTTCACGATTTACGACACTACCGACTGCGAAGCTCTTGTTAAGCAGATTATGAAAGAGCTCGGTTTTGATCCTGCCAAAATAAATCCCAAGGCGATTTTGTCACATATTTCTGGTGCCAAAAATCAACTAATGGAACCATCTTCTTTTTCAGATATGGCGCATAATTTTTTCAGTGAAAAAGTCTCGCAAGTTTATGAAATTTATCAAAAAAAATTGAAGCAAAATCAAGCGATGGATTTCGATGATTTACTCATGCAAATGGTTTTATTGTTTAAAGAGTTTCCGGAAATACTGGCGAGGTATCAAGAACGATTCAAATATGTTCTTGTAGATGAGTATCAAGATACAAACCACTCTCAATACACTCTAGTTAAAATGCTTTCGGCGAAATATAAAAACATCTGCGTTGTTGGCGACAGCGATCAATCGATTTATTCGTGGAGAGGCGCGAATATGCAAAATATTTTGGATTTTGAAAAAGATTATCCTGGCGCGAAGGTTGTTTTACTCGAGCAGAATTACAGATCCACGCCGGTGATTCTTGATGCGGCGCATGAGGTGATTTCTCGAAATAAATCCAGAAAAGAAAAGAAAATGTGGACCACTCGCGAAGGTGGTGAAAAAATTAAGATTTGGCGAGCACGGAATGAAAGAGACGAGGCGGAAATGGTTGCAAAAGAGATCGAAAATAGGATCCGGGGGCATGAACATCCCGATTACAACAGTTTTGTTGCGTTATACAGAACGAATGCTCAGTCACGTGTTCTTGAAGAGGTTTTTATGAGATATGGAATCCCTTATAGGATTGTTGGCGGGCTGAAATTTTACCAAAGAAAAGAGATCAAGGACTTGGTTTCTTATTTGAGAGTTGTGCAAAATCCGCATGATACCGTAAGTATTTTAAGAATTATAAATATGCCGGTTCGAAATCTTGGGGAGAAGACAATTGAGACCGTGCAAGAGTATGCGGCAAGGCATCAGATGAGTTTTTG
>JBAYGX010000087.1:0-6664 GCA_041666465.1 Candidatus Altimarinota bacterium | reverse complement strand
TGGGATTCTTATCCTGTTGTTGACCAAATGCCTCCTGCAGGTATGAGACCCGCTTTATATGGTTCGAATTATATCGTTTTCGAGATGCCCGAGGGTGATGGTGATTTGAAATTTGAACTTACCAAGTCTGCCGGTATTGAGATGGGGGTTTCTTTTGTCCCTATGACAACTTCCTATGATTTCGATTTGGATCAGGTTGATAAGACAATTGTTTCAGAAGATGATACTTATGCCGAATTGGTTTTTGATGGAGCTTCTCGTTATCAAGAAATATATGTCATTGTTTCACCGCTGGGAGCTCAGTTGACCGGCAATATAAATATGTTCGATAGCGGATATGGGTATTATTATTCCGCCGATTTTGGTGATTATAGTGAGAGTGAAGAAGTTGTTACAAGTGAGATAGAGGTTGAGATAATTCCGGAAGAAAAAGACGTGGAGGAGGTTGGTGCTACGGATGGAGTGAAGGTTAGTGATGAGTTGATTCTTGAAATTGCCACTTATGATGACGATTCTGTTACCTTGAGCTGGAATCGTCTCAACGATTTGGATATAGATCATTATCTTTTGTATTTTGGAAGTGAAAGTGGAAATTTCATTGGGAATGAAGAAATCGATAAAGCCTGGACTACGACATCTTCCATTAACGAACTTGCTCCGGGACAGATTTATTATTTCATGGTTGAGGCTTATTCCTCTGATGATGAATTGTTGATGACTTCAAGTGAGGTTGTTGGAGAGACTACGACTTTTTCTTTTACGGATTTGGACAGTGGTGATCCTGAGTATGAGGCTGTTATGGGTTTGTATGATATGGGGATTATAGATGGATATAGCGATGGTTCGTTTCAGCCGGAACAGGATGTTAATAGGGCTGAATTGTTGAAAATACTTATTGAAGGATTGGGGATTGAGGTTTCGGATGATTATGCGAATTGTTTTGATGATGTCGGTGACGAATGGTATGCGAAATATGTTTGTTATGCCGAGGAACAGGGTTGGGTTGCCGGTTACGATGATGGGAATTTTTATCCCGCACAAATTGTAAATAAAGTTGAAGCTCTGAAGATGCTTCTTATGGTTTACGGATATGATTTGGAAGAAGGGTCTTATATTTCCGGAAGTATGCCTTATTCGGATACCTGGTCTACCGCTTGGTATGCCGTTTATGTTGATAAGGCTTATGACCTGGGGATTTTGAGCGAAAAGGCTGGATCGGATTTCTATCCGGAAGAAGGGCGCAATAGGGGAGAGATTTGTATGGAGTTGTGGGGGATGCTGAAGGAGTAAAGAGAGGAACTAGGACCTAGTTAAGATAGTGAGTTAGTGAAGAGGAAGAGGGGAGAAGAGAAGAAGAGATGTGGATATTTTGTTGTTTTGCCTTTAATATAGGCGCGGTTTGCGCTCGTAGCTCAATTGGATAGAGCACCGGTCTTCGGAACCGGGGGTTGTGGGTTCGACTCCCTCCGGGCGCACCACAGGCCGGCAGCGAAGCGGACGGCTTCTTTCTTTGGTTTTGGTAAAATCCTCCTAATCGAGGTGCGTGCAAATTCCTTCCTAGGAAGGAATTTCGTATATGCTTTTGTAAATCTATAAATATTATACGAACCTCTGTCCCGAGACAGACCTCCTAATCTGTTAAATTGCAAAGCAAAGATGTTGTCTTCGTGCGTTTACTTGACAAAAACACAAATACAGTTAGAGTAAGAAACTTGATATTAATTTATCACAAATATGCTTGGGCGAGTGGATCAGATAGGCAGAGGAAGTAATGCGTCAAAATATTTATTAAGTTTTGCCGTGGTTGGTTTGCTTGGTTGTAAAAATGATTTTAAATGGGATAATCTTCAAGGATTGAATGGGGCTGAAGTTTGCAGTCAGGATTATCGCGCAATGCTTGGAGAAAATTCCGATACCGGCGAAGAAACGATTATGTTTAGAGCCAGTACTTCACCGGATGATTGTTATGAAGGGAAAATTAATCCGGCTGATGGTGTTGATGCTAATTTGAATATAACTTTGTTTGAAAATCTTACTACCGGGAAATGGGTTTTTGGTGCGGATAGCAGTAATATAACTTGTTTTCTTGGTACATTTGATTTAAACGGGGGGACTCCTCTTAAAAATTATTATTTTTGTAATGATGGTACTTTCCTTGGTGGATTGGTTGATGATAGTGGATACTTTGGATTATTGATAGCTGGTACATTTGGGGAAGCAAAGAGTGATCAATGTTTTTGTTATGGTGATGATTGTGGCTCTTATGACGATAGTGGTGTTTATGTTCAGCCTGAAATGCCTTATCCCGATCAAGAAGTTCTTACAGGTAAGATATATATGGGGTTTTATGATCCGGAAGAAGGTTTGGAAGAGCAACTTGACGGGAAGATGCTTTTGACAACTTTTAGTGCTAATAGAGCATATTCAGGTGGGGAACAGAGTTTAGATGTAGATACAGGTGGTGATGATACAGGTGGTATTGAGGAAGTTGGTAGTGCCGAGGAAGCTCCCGAAGAGGTTCCCGGAGCTTCAAATTAAAAAAAAGCCCCACATTTCTGCGAGGCTTTTTCTGCTAATGTTGTGAATACTTATAGAATGGAGAAAAGAAGCGCTTATGCTTTCTTTTCTCTGTTATGCCACCAAACTAGTATCGGTGTTGCAATGAAGATTGATGAGTAAGTACCGACAATAATGCCGAATGCCAGTGCAAGTATGAAATAGAAGATTGAACCTGCGCCGAAGATTAAGAGTGCCGTTAATGTTATCAATGTGGACATTGATGTGTTGATTGAACGAGCGATTGTTTGGCTTATTGAGGCGTTGGCTGTTTCGTAGAAGTTATGATGAGAGCCGATTCTCAAATTCTCTCTCAATCTGTCGAATACGACGATTGTGTCGTGAACGGAGAAGCCCAGAACCGTTAATAATGCCGTTAAGAATAGGGCATCTATTTCCACACCCATGAATTTTCCTAAAATTGCGAATGCGCCGACCAATATGATTACATCGTGAGCAAGTGCGATAAGTGTGCATACGCCGAATCTCCATGGACCGATTGAACGAGGGACTTTTCTGAACGCAATTGATACATAAATAACGATCATTAGTATCGCGACTACAATTGCAATTGCCGCTTTCTTTTGCAATGTGGATCCGATTGTAGGACCGACTGTTGTGAATCTTATTTCTTCAAGTTCCCCGAGGTTTGTAGTGAATTTTTCGAGTATTGCGTTATGTGTTTCTTCAGATATGTGTTTGATTCTTATGATGAAATTTCCTTCGCCGGTTTTGACAATGATCGGAGTTCCGAATTCGGTTGTGGTTTCGGCGATTTCCGTTGTTGATTCTTCGCCGTCAACGACAAGAATGCTTTCTCCTATGATTGCGCTTTCTTCTTGTGCGACTTTTTCGCTTGATGGGCTGTTAAGCTCTTCTTGTATTTCCGTTAGCGATTGAGTGATTTGATCTGATGTTACTTCTTGTGTGAATTTAACTTCCATCAAAGTTCCACCCTTGAAATCAAGTCCCCAATTGAGTCCGAACATCATTGTGGCAACTAAAGATATGATTATCGCAACGGCTGAAATGCTGATCCAGGTTTTTGCGAAATCCATTATTCTGAACTCTTTTCGTTCTTTTTTGGAAACTCCGAACAACCACTCTTTTTCAAGCGCTTTTTGGCCGACCGTGCTTCGCAAGAATGTACGAGTTACTGTTATTGCTGTGAAAATTGAGATTAAAATACCCAGAGCCAAGTTGAATGCGAAACCTCTGATGATTGATGAACCGAAGTAGAATAGGATTGCGCAAGTTAATAGTGACGAAAAGTTTGAGTCGCGGATTGAGTCCCAAGCGCGTTTGAAACCGGTTTCGATTGCAAGTGCGTGAGGTTTACCTGATTTAAGCTCTTCTTTTATGCGTTCAAAAATCAATATATTTGCATCAACAGCCATACCGATTGAAAGGACGACGCCCGCGATACCGGCTAGCGTAAGCGTTAGAGTGTTTGATAATACGAAAGTTACGAAGAAAAGTACGCAAAGCGACAAAATGAATGTTGTGAATTTTTCAAAACTGCCTTCGTTCGACTTAAGAATTGTCGCGATTATCACTCCGAAGATGACAAAACTTATTAGGATTGCCAATGGAAGCGGAAGTGCGATTTTTATCGCAAAAATCAATATGACTGAATAGATTGCAAGAGCAAGAACTGCAAGTACGCCCGGCAGTCTGTAATAAAGAATCATTGCGATTGCAAGGATTATTATGCCGATCATTCCAGCATGAAGGCTTTTTGTTAGAGCTTCCGAGCCCAGTGTCGAGCTGATTGTGTATTGACCCGATAATGTTACCGGGGCGGGGATTGCGCCTGTGTTTAGATCGCGAGCCAAATTGGTTGCTTCTTCAACAGAGAAGTCACCTGTTATTTGAGCGCTTCCGCCTGAAATTTTTGTGTTTACATTCGGTGCGGAAATAAGGTCGCCACCTACGAAAATCGCCAATGGTTTTCCGACATTCCTTCCTGTAATTTCTTCAAACATTGCTCCGCCTTCTTCGTCAAATTCAATTGTTACATATGGTGTGTATCCGTTTTGATCGAATTGAACATCCGCATGTACGAAATGTTCTCCTGTCAGTTCGGTTGCCACCCATGAATTCGGCATCGTCAAATATATGATTTTATTTAGGGCGTAGCTGTCTACATTCTCAACTTTTTCGTCTGTAACTTTTATTAAATGATATCCGAATTGTGTTTCTACTATTTCAGAGATCTCTCCGACCGGGAGTGTAAAAGCTGCCGTTTCGAATTCCGCGACCATTTTTCCTTTTGTGAAAAATCCCAAATCTCCTCCGTTAGATGCACTTCCGGTGTCTTCCGAATATTGTTGTGCAAGTGCTGCAAAATCTTCACCGTTTGCGGCCTTTTCTTTTATTTCCGATATGAGAGAGTATGCTTCGTCTTTTGTTCTATCTGATGCAAGATCTGACTCATCCCATCCGATAAGGATGTGGCTTGCCGCTGTTTCTGTTCGTTCTTCTCCGGATTGATGATCTGCAACTTGTATTACGAAATCTCCCTGTAGGTCGACGGTAGCTCCTGATAAATCATAAGTTTTTCCATCAGATCCTTCTATTACTTGAGAGACCGTGTCACCTGTGTTTAGACCTTCCAAATAAGGTTTAATGTCTTCCGATATACTGTTTATATCCGCTAATTCGGTTGTGGTATAGATCGCGAATTCCGGATACAGTGTTTGTTGTTCTTCTCCAACCGTTTTGAAATCTTCTCCGTTAAGAATTCTGGCTAATGTATCTTGGGCATATCCGAGTCTGTTTGCTTTTTCCGTATCATCAAGAGTTGTGCTTTGTTCTTTGAATTCGAGTTGAATTGATTTGCCCAAAACCGATTTCGCTTCTTCAAGATCGTTTATACCCGCGAGTTCTACGATGATATGATATTCATCGCTTACATTTGATGTATAGATGTTTGGTTCCGAAACACCTAAGACATTAACACGCCTGGTTATTACTTCTTGTACGCCATCGATGATGCTTTCTTGATCAGCTTCTTGCACGCCGCTCAGGTCGATTTTGTAATCAAGCTGGGTGCCGCCTTGAAGGTCGAGACCAAGCATGATTTTTGATTGTTCGAGGAAGTTCGATCCCGATGGGAGAATTTTCTCCTGCATTGAGTAGGGGAGGTTGATGAACCCTAGGATGGCTGTCATCACGAATATCGCGATTAATTGCCAGGTTAGATACTTTTTCATACTTTTCTTTATGTTAAAATTTATTTTGAAATTGAGTTTTATTGGAGAGAGGCCGTCCGCTATCGGCTGTCGCGAGTTTCATGTCGAGGGGTTCGTTATTTCCTTCTCCCGAGCGACCATAATCGTCTTCCAGTTTTACTACATCGTCTAGGTCGGGTGTGGAAACCTCTAGGATTTCGCTGTTTTCAAGTCCTTCCGCGCGGTGGATTGTTCCGGGGGTTATGTCCAGTTTATCGCCTGGGTTCATGATTATCTCTTTTAGGGTTTGCGCGGTTGGGCCGTAAGTCATTTTTATTTTGCCCTTCAGTATATATTGAGTTTCTTGCTTGTTTTTATGATATTGGAGCGAGTACCTGTGACCTTTTTTGATTTCAAGGATCTTACCGGCGTATTTGTTAGTGTGCGCGAACCATATCTCTTTTCCCCATGGTTTTGGTTTGATTTGAGTGTCCATTATTGTTGTTTTTCGTAGTTTTCGGTGCTTTTGTGGGCGGTTTTTTGATTCAAAAAATAGGCGCGTACAGTTTATTCCTGTGTTTGGTTTGAAGCTAGAGATTTTTGGAGTGAACCGAGAAGACAAGATGGGGGAGATGTGGTGCGGCGCAAGGAGGGGTTGTGCGAGGTGCCCGCGCGAATCTTGACACATTTTTCGTGTTGCGCGAGCCAGGAAAGGTGATTTCGTACTCACTCTCTTTTGGCGTCAATTTGAAGTACTGGACTTGGTAGTGACCAACAGGTATGAATAGATCATGAAAGATATACATTTACAGTTTGTTTATTACGGCAAGCAGGCGAAGTATTGGTTACGAAAATGCGAAATGCTTTTGCCCGAGATTGCTCGATTGGGTGTGTGGCGCAAAAAAGGTTTCGGGAGCATTTATGAGTATGCGGCC
>JBAYGX010000086.1:0-6779 GCA_041666465.1 Candidatus Altimarinota bacterium | reverse complement strand
CTACAAGACGGCCGAATACGGGTAATGGGATAGATATTCCAAATGGAGATGGACAAATAATTGGTGGTGCCAATGCAAACGAAGGTAATCTTATCTGTATAACCGGAGGTGATAGAGGAATTACAGTTGGAGATGTAAATAGCAAATATATTTCAATTCGTGGAAATAGATTTTTACCACCACTCGTAGGTGTATATGAAACGATTTGGTTTGCAGCTGGAGCGAATGAAAGCATGGTTGCTCCTGTAGTTACATATGCCGATACATCATATGCACATGGTACGACTTGTAATAATTGTACTGTGGATTTTGTTGGTGGAACAAATTTCGAAACCACTGTGGCTAATGCGAGTGGTAATTGGGCAATGCATGCGGATTTGTCAACTGAAGGATCAGGCTATACAACACCATATTTTATAGCGATGAATGCTACTAGCAGTTCGTCAAAAGCTACGGAACAAACTCCGACTGCAGATGTTACTGCTCCAACCGATCTCGTTGTAACCAGCACGGTCGGACATTCAACAAAAACAGCGGCATATACATTCACAGGTACAAAAGAGGCTTATTCGAGTGTTGAAAGAGATGGAAGCGGGTGGATAGCGGTAGGTAGTGCAACGGCATGGACATATCCTGTTACGCTTGTTGACGGTGCCAATATTTTTAACATTTGTTCTCTTGATTATAATAGCAATAGATCCGGAACCGGGACATATACGATTACACTTGATACAGCTGTGCCGAGTGTGCCAATTCTTTCCTATTCGGCAAGTGTTACGACCTCGACTACACCGATTACGGTTACGGGAGAGGTTGGTACTTCCATTTATGTAAATGGTGTTGATAGCGGTGTTGATATTGCCGGAGGCGGAAGTTCTTCGGTATCCGTAAGTGTTATTAGTGGGGTTAGTAATACATATTTGATAAAACTTATTGATGCGGCGCTGAACGAATCCGGTACGGCGACTGCCATTATACAAGGAGAAGTTGTTCAGGATGAAGATCCTGTTGTTTATGGTGGCGGGGGAGGAAGTTCTTATTATTCGGCGGATGAAGATACGGATGAGGAAGAAGATGATGATGAATTAGCCGGTGAAGAAGAGGTTATTGAAGATAATTATGAAGATATCCCCGAAGAGGAAGAGTATGTTCCGGACGAGATGCTTGATTTAGTTGAGGAAGATGTTGTCGAAGATCAATTGCCGATAGACGAGGTTGTTTTGGATGAGCAGCCCGAAGAATATATTTATGAAGAGAAGGTTGAGGTTGAGGATGTTGTTGCCGAGGTCTCTTCTGTTGAAGATACCGCAAAAATTATTGAGCAAGCCGACGAGATTGCCAAGGAATTTGATTTGGAAACGGATGTCGAGGAAGTTCTTGATTCGGTGTTTGAAGATGAAGATAATAATGGTGTTCCAGATTTATGGGAAAGTGTTTATTTCGATGGTGATGTTTTTGATGGAACGGTTGATACCGATGGTGATGGTTTGACCGATGCCGAGGAATATAGTTACGGCGGTGATCCGTTGAAATCGGATAGTGATAATGATGGTGTGTCCGATTATGATGAGGTTTTTTCATATCAAACCGATCCTAACAGTTGGGATACGGATGGAGATGGGCTTAGTGATGCTGTTGAAATTAGTGTTTATGGCGGTGGTGCTCCTAAAGATGAAAATCATGTGGTTGTGGATGCCGATGTATATGCGGAAAGTGTGGATTCGGATTTGGATGGTATGTCGGATTATATTGAAGCTTATTACGGTACGGATCCGAATAATGCGGATTCGGATGGTGATGGAATGACCGATACCGAGGAGCTTTTTGATTACGATTTGAATCCAAACCAGGCTGACCTTAATGTTGATGTATCCGCATTGCCTGTGAAAATTACCAATGTTAGTGATGAAGATGTTTTTGTTTCTTCAAAAGTTGTTTTCAAAGGTGTTGTGGCGCCCGGATCCGATGTACTGATTACGATTATGGATGAAAATAATGTCGTCGTTGTGTTGCTTGAGGATGAGGCTGACGAGAATGGTAAGTTTGCATTGTATCTTGAGAAAGAGCTTGAGGATGGTGAATACAAGATGTTTGTTTCGGAAATTGATAGTAATGGTAAAGTTTCCAACATCTCGGATATGACTACTTTCCATGTGGATAATACTGTTGAAAGTGTTCAGGTTGAGTCGATTGTAGATGGTGATTCGTTTGAATTTAAAACCGAACCTGGGACGAAGATGTTTATGACATGGAGAAGTATGATTTTCAGTTCGGTGTTTATGGCCGATATGGTTACAGGTGAATTGATCGTTGACGCTCCAGCTGAATTGGAGGCAGGGGAACATGTGCTTTATGCTTATCCTGTTGACGAAGAAACCGGCGTTATCGGAGAAACTCTTATGGTTAATTTTTCAATTGCGGAAAGCGGACTTGCGGATATTTCAACAGTGTCTTATCAGGACGAGTCGACTCAAACAAAGAGTTCGTATGCCTGGCTTGTAACTTTCGGACTGCTTGTAGTTGCAGGGATAGGGATCTTTATTTGGAGAGCTAAAAAACAATACAAGGAAGAGAAGAAATTGATTGATAAGCTTTAGGTAAAATCGTGCGACGATGCTTGACGCACGATTGATTGTGTGCTATTATTTGATGAAATAATTTTTAACCAAAACAAACATGCAGAAAGTAAAATTCGTTTATCGCCTTGCGGTTATTGCGATTTTCTTGGCGGGGTTCCTTGTTGGCGGATGTTACATCAGATTCTTGGATACCGTGGATGGTTATAATGCCAATATGGTACAAGATGCGATCACTCGTCTTGAGCAGGTTCAGTTTAAATATCAACAAAAGTTGGGTGAATCTGTTAGTACAAGCAATATTATGATTCAACCGGTTAGTTCCGATATCATGATTCAACCGATTGTTGAATCAACAGATATTATGATTCAGCCGTAATTTATAATTGAGGACGAATTTCTGTTCCATGATGGCTTGTTCGACTGCGTCTTGGCGGTAAAAGTTGTAGTTCTGCCGCATTTATCCTTTCTCCGAGTCCTTTCAGGTCTTCTTTGTAAAAGGTTTCTATTATATTTAAGTCCGGATTTGAGTTGTCGTATGCTGTTGCGTTGTCCCAAACTTTTTTGAGTTTTGCTCTCACTTCGGGGAGTCTTGATCTTAGCGTGGGATTGCTTCTATTTGCTGCGATAATTTCCAATTGCTCCACGGCGCATTCGTATGTTGTTAAGATGCTTCCCATTATTCTCCATGCGATTGGACGAAGGGATTCATTTTTTTGATAACTTATAGCTTCATCATATAATTCTTCGGCTTCTTCTAGTTTTTTGAATGCCGCAATTGCGCCTGCTGCGCCTTGTTTTTCTATTATATTTCTTGCATTTGTTATTGCCAGATTTATTTCGTAAGTTAAGCTTGTTGCAACTTCGTTCATGAAGCCGATTTTTTTTGCATCCGTTTTTATCTTTTGTGCAAGTGCGGTTGCTCTTTCTGCATCTTTGCCGATATTTCTTTCTCTTAAAATCGCTACTACATATAATTGTGTTTTTAAATCCGTTTCTGATGTTTCGATTGCCCCGATGAATTCATCTATATCCGTTGATGATAAGTTTTTTCTTGGTGTTAGGAAACCATATAAATATCCTTTTATTTCCAGTTCAAGTTTTTTCTTTTCCGGTGTATCTCCTGCTTTTTCGATTTCTTCTAGCGCTTGATTGGATGTTTCTATGGATTTGTTTTTGCCAGATTCCACATGGTAAATTTCAGCTTGTTTCAGATGTCCTGTTTCTTCGCTTATTCCAAGTTTTCGCATTTTTTCTAAATTTTCTCTCATTTCTTTAATGTCTTTTCCTTTTGATGCTTTTCTGAATTTCAAATCGAGAATTCCTAATTCCCCTTCAGGTGGATTTCCGATTTGGTCTACGAATCCTTCCGCTCGTTTTATGTCATCTTCTATCTCTAACCCGAGTAGTATTTTCGACCATATTAAGTTGAAATGAATTGATAATAAATTTCCGACTTGTGCAGGTGCTACGGCGTGGATTTCTCTATTCGTTTCAAGGAATTGTTGGCATGTGTCCATTGTTGCAAGGACTTGGTTTCTATTCATACCTTCTTTTGCATGTGTTGCCGTTGCTTCTATTACTTCGGGAGTTAATGCTATCCCCATTCTTTCGCATATTGTTAAGTATCTTGAAAAAGGGAAAGATTCCTGGTTGAATCCTGTGCTTGATCTTGCCGACATCTCTATCTCGGCTTTTTCATCTGGCATTAATTCGTTTCGTCCTGTTCTAAGAGTTCTTCCTATCTCAGGGAAAAATCCATATGAGAAGACAATTCCTTCCGAATCTTCCAATATCCCCGCTTCAACGAGATTTCTTTTTTGTCTTTCCCAACCGTCTTGCCCGATTACATCTACAAGTTGATCATCCTGGCAATTTTCCATTAACATTGCCCTTTTCAGGAATGAAATTGCTTCTGATTCCGGATGATTATTTATGAAATCTTCTATCTGTTTTGTTACGAAAGCTCTTAAGAATAGGCTTAATTCTTGATTTTGCTTTGATTGAGCTAGTGCTTTGTTAAATGAATTTGTGCCTACTTGTAATGCTCCGGATTTTAATAATTCTTCAGTTACTATTCGTACCATTGTTAAATTGTATTTTCTTCCTTTTACTGTTCGTAGATTAGCCTTGAAATGTCCTGATAAGTTTCTTCTGAGTTCGCTAGTGTTTATACCTGCTGGTATTTTTAATCTATCAATTGCGATATCTGCAGCTTCTTCTGCGGATAATCCTTCTAATTTGTAAGAGTTGTTTGTCTCATTTCCTTTTGTTGTTATAAGTACTTTTGGAGATTCTTTCAGTATTTCTTGTGATAACGCGTCGAGTGAATCAAATCTTTCACAGGTTACGCATAAATTCAGCCTTTTTAATATCGCTGTTAGTTCTCCTTTTGCAACTTCTGGTGTGTTTAAAATCCTCGGTTCAGAGATGCCTTCAAGTTCCATGTATAAATTCGTCCATAATCCTCTTTGTGATTCATCCAGTCCTTGTTTCTCTGCCCATGCTTCAAATGATTCTCTTTCCCCGAAAAGTGTTGTTAGTAGTTGTCCTATGGAGCTATATGATCTATGTCTGTCATGATGGCGACCGAGTTTTACTGCTGTTAAACGATGTTCCTCTTCAAGTATTCTTGCGGTTTCTTGCAATATCCCGTCTTGTCCCATTTCGATTTCACCTGTTATGTCGAAGTGTGTCGTTGTCTCTCCTAATTTAGCACCTATTTGTGCCGCCAAATCTCTGGATTCCTTAGTTCGCGTATATCCCTGTTCTTCTGAGCTTATCTGTACTTCGTCACATGTTGTTATTGATTGAGGTTCTTTTACATGTTTGATTGTTACATCTATTTGATTGTATGTGTCGTTTGCTAGTTTGCATTTTTTCGTGGTTTCTTCTCCTATACGGATTTTATGTTGAGGATCTTCATGGTTTGCGAATCTTACCGCTCTGTTTATTGCGTCTGATACTTCGCCGGCTCTTCCACTGTCAGATATGTATATGGATCCGCTTTCTATACCTATTCTGCAGTTTGTTTCCGCTTTTGCTAGCTCATTGGCGCATTTGAGTGCTCGTTCTTCTTTATGAAACTGATCTGATCCGCGTGTTCCGAATGCAATTATCACTTCGGCTTTTTTATCTTTATGAAAATCTATATATATGACTTTCCCTCCATATTTTTCGGCCATTTCTTCCATTCGTTTTTCCCATTTGAAAACATCTTCTCCTTCTTGTGGAGTTGTGTTTAAAGCAAGAACTGTCGCTTCTCTTTCTACCGGCGTTTCCGATTTGAGAGCATAATCCGTTATGGTTGCGGCGAGCATGCTCATTTGAGCTCTGATTTCTTTTTCGAGAGTTTCTGGATTTGTTGCCAATTGTGTCAAAGTTGCTCTGTTTTGCAGATTTCTGCAGAAATTTATTGCAGATTCAATTGGTGGATCCGGTAGTACGATGTCTTCTTCCGGTATCTCGATTTGTTCTATCTCGTTTTTATTCCAAAATATTCTTGAAGTCGTTTCTCCTTCTACTGATTGGATTCTCTTGCTTTCTTTTTGTGCTGCCAATGCTCTTTCCGATGCTTCTCCGTTTATTACGACTTTTCCTCCTGGGGTAATTGTTATTTCGAAATCACCTTGAGCTATTCCGGTGTGTGTTCCTACCCCGTCAGTTTTTGTTCTTTGAGCTACTGCTTGCATGAACGCATTCAGTTCTGACTCATTGGCGGTTTCACTTACGCATATCACTTCATCTCCTATGCTTTTTATGAATTTTATTCCCGGGAAACGCCTTAATACATCGTATAAATGAGGGTAAAATTTGTTTCCCAGTCTCTCTGCCGTAGGTCCCTCTCCTTCTTCGCGTGTACTTTTTGAAAATTCTGCGATGTCTATTCTTATTACCGTTCCTGTATACTTTCTTGTTCCGTTGAATTTTTCTCCATTTAATGTTTTTGTTGCTTCTTCAAGTAAATATACAAGGCCCGGGATTCGGTTTAAGAATCTGTATTCGAATAGTATGAGAAGCGGTCTTATTTTGTTTATGAATGTCGGAGTTTCTTTTAGAGCTTCTGCTTGTTTATCACTTAGAAATGGTAATCTGAGTTTTATTAATGCCATCGTAAGGTCGCATTTTTCTCTCTCCATAGTTGCCGCTACCATTTTTGATTTAGCTATTTCGGTTTCGGCTGTTCTTAAATTCGCAAAATCT